>CAZUJD010000026.1:0-8855 GCA_964620025.1 uncultured Ramlibacter sp.
GACGCGCGATAGGAGTCCTTGCCCATCTGCACGTGGCGCACGATGTTCTCGCGCACCACGATCGCGTCGTCAATCAGCAGGCCCACGCACAGGCTCAGCGCCATCAGCGTGATCATGTTGATGGTAAAGCCGAACATGTTCATGAACAGGAAGGTGCCGATGATGGAGATCGGCAGCGTCAGGCCCGTGATGACGGTGGAACGCCACGAGTTCAGGAACAGGAACACGATCAGCACCGTGAGCAGTGCGCCTTCGATCAGCGTGCGGCGCACGTTCTCGACCGCCACGCGAATCGGACGTGAACCGTCCAGGATGGGCTCCAGACGGACGCCGGGCGGCAGTTGCGTCTGCAGCTCAGCCAGCGTGGTTTTCAGCCCGTCGATCACCTGGCTCGTGTTGTCGTCCTGCGCCTTCTGTACCGTCAGCAGCAGGGTGCGCGCGCCGTTGTACAGGGCCAGGCTGTCGACTTCCTGGGCACCGTCGTTGACCCTGGCGACCTGGTCCACTCGGATGGCGGTGGTGCCCTTGCGCGCCACGATGATCCGGCCGAAGTCTTCGGGCCGCTGCATGCGCGCGTCGATCTGCACCACGCGCTCCTGCTGCAGGGAGCGGATCGCACCCACGGGCAGGTCCTGGTTCTCGTTGCGCACGGCCGCCACCACCTGGTCGGCGGAGATGCCCAGGGCCTCCATGGCCTGCGGGTTCAGGTAGATGTTGATTTCGCGCTTGGTGCCGCCCACCAGCGACACCGAGCCGACGCCCCGCACGTTTTCCAGCCGCTTCTTGAGCACCTGGTCGGCCCAGTTGGTCAGCTCCACGGCGTTCATGGCCTTGCCCCGGGCGGGGTCCGGCAGCACGGCCAGCGACCAGATGGCGCGGCTGGCCGGGTCAAAGCGCAGCACGCGCGGCTCCTTCACCTCGTCACGGAAGGTGGGGCGGATCGATGCAATCTTCTCGCGCACATCCTCGGCAGCCTTGCGGCCGTCAATGTGCAGCTGGAACTCGATGATGACTACCGACTGGCCTTCGTAGCTGCGCGAGGTCAGTGCGTTGATGCCGGCGATGGAGTTGACGCCTTCCTCGATCTTCTTGGTGACTTCGCTTTCGACGATTTCGGGTGACGCGCCCGGGTATTCCGCCGTGACCACCACCACAGGGAAATCAATGTTCGGGAACTGGTCGACCTTGAGCCGCTGGTACGAGAACAGGCCGAGCACCACGATGGCCAGCATGACCATCGTCGCAAACACCGGGTTTTGCAGGCTGACGCGGGTGAACCACATGGATCAGGGGGCCCGTTCGGCCGCAGGTTTTGTGAATCGCACCGCCGTGCCTTCACGCAGGCTGCCCACGCTGCCCTGGATCACCAGGGCGCCGGCGGCCAGGCCCTGCACGGCGACCAGTGTTTCGCCGGCAGTGTCCTGGGGGTCCAGACCGCGTGCACCGGCGCCCGCCGGCTTGTGCACGACCTTGTCGTTTTCGACCACCTGCAGGTACGGCACCGGGCGGTCGGTACGCAACGCCGTCAGCGGCACGGCCACGGCGCTGGTGCGTGCCGTGCCCAGCGAGCCCTGCGCAAACAGGCCCTGGCGCAAGCCGTCCACGCGGTCCAGGCCCAGGTACACCAGCACGCTTCGGCTGCCGGCTTGCGCGCTGGGGTTGATGCGCACCACGCGGGCCGTCACCGGCCGGGGATTGCCTTCAACCTGCAGCGTGGCCTGCTGGCCCACCCGCACCGCGACCGAATCGGCGGCACCCAGCGTGGCTTCCAGCTCCAGCCGGCTCAAGTCGACGATCTCGATCACCCGGGCGTCTACGCCCACACGCTCGCCCGGCTGGGCTGCACGCACCGACACCACACCTGAAATCGGCGCGCGCAGCACGGTGTCGTCCAGTGTCTTGCGGGCTACGTCCACGGCCGCCAGGGCGGCCTTGTGGTTGGCCTGGGCGGCGGCCAGGTTGTTGGCTGACGTGTCCAGCGCAGTACGCGAGATGAAACCCTGGTCCACCAGCGCCTTGTTGTTGTCCCACTGGCGCTGGGCAATGTCGATCTGGGCACGGGCAGCATCGGCCTGTTCCTGCGCCTGGCGCAGACGCGACTGCAGCTCGGTGGGGTCCACACGGGCGACGACCTGGCCGGCCTGTACCGTATCGCCTTCTCGCAGGGTCAAGCCCTGCAGTTCGCCGGCCACCCGGGCCTTGACGACGGCCGAGTTGACGGCCTTGAGCGAACCGGAAATGGGCAGACCCTGGGCAATGTCGCGCTGCTGCGCCCGGACCACATCACCCGCTGCAAGTTCCACCGCCACCTGGGTCCGCTGGGCAGCGGCCTGCTCCACGGCCTGCTGCTGCGCCTTGCGCGCCGACAGCGCGCGTCCCACGCCCAGGCCCACGGCCAGCACCACCACGGCCCCTACAGCCCATTTGAGCCAACGCTTCATTTCTTGTCTCCGCGAACCAGCAGGCCGCCCAGAATGATGTCTGCCTGCGATTTGATATACCGGTGCGGGTCCAGTGCCCGGTCGACGGGCACACAGGCGCCCACCGAATGCTTGGACATGGCCAGGAACACCATGGCGGCGATCACGCTGTACACCGCATGGTCCATGTCGGAAACGGCAAATTCACCACGGTCCAGGCCCCGCTGCAGGATGCGGCGGATCAGTGCCTGCCCCGGCTGGATCACTTCGGCCTGGTAGTAAGCGGTAACGTCCGGAAAATTGTGCGCCTCGCTGATGATGAGCTTGGTGATGCCGGAGGCCCGGGTGGCACCAATGCGTTCCCACCACATGTTCATGGCGTAGCGCAGCATGTCGGCGCTGTTGCCTTCAAAGGCGTCGAATTCGGCGTTCCATTCGGTAAAGCGGCCGGCAATGTTCTCGCTGATCACGGCCTTGAAGAGTTCTTCCTTGCTCTGGAAGTACAGGAACAGGGTGCCTTTGGACACGCCGGCGCGCGCAGCCACCTCTTCGGCGCGGGTGGCGGCGAAGCCTTTTTCGACGAAGAGGTCCAGCGCGGCGTCCAGCAGTTCGCCGGGCCGAGCTTCCTTGCGCCGTTCGCGCTTGGGCGATGCCTCTTCCGGGCGGGCGCGGATGAACTTGGAAAGGGACATGAAATTAATGACTGACTGGTTAGTAATGTAGCTTTTGGCTACCCAACCGTCAAGGCATCAGCTTAGGCAGGGCCTTGCAACGCGCTGCTCATGCCAGGTAAAGCTGTGTAAAGCGCCCCGTCGGGGCAGTTCCCCGTGTCAGCGCGGAACCGGCTTGGCCGGGCCGCTTTCAGGGGGAGGCGCCGAAGGCGCTTTGGAAGGGCTAATAAAACGCCTGCAACCCGGTCTGGGCACGGCCCAGGATGAGGGCGTGCACGTCGTGGGTGCCCTCGTAGGTGTTGACGGTTTCCAGGTTGATCATGTGGCGGATCACATGGTATTCGTCATGGATGCCGTTGCCGCCATGCATGTCACGCGCCATGCGGGCAATGTCCAGCGCCTTGCCGCAGCTGTTGCGCTTGATCAGGCTCACCATCTCCGGGGTGGCCTTGCCTTCGTCCATCAGGCGGCCCACGCGCAGGCAACCTTGCAGGCCCATGGCAATCTCGGTCTGCATGTCGGCCAGCTTTTTCTGGATGAGCTGGTTCTGCGCCAGCGGACGGCCGAACTGGACGCGGTCCAGCGTGTACTGGCGGGCGCGGTGCCAGCAGTCCTCCGCTGCGCCCAGCGCACCCCAGGCAATGCCATAGCGGGCCTTGTTCAGGCAGCCGAAAGGGCCCTTGAGGCCGGCCACGTTGGGCATGAGCTGCGCTTCGGACACAAATACGTCGTCCATCACGATCTCCCCGGTGATGCTGGCGCGCAGGCTCATCTTGCCTTCGATCTTGGGGGCGCTCAGGCCTTTCATGCCCTTTTCAAGGATGAAGCCGCGGATGCTCTCCTGGCCGCCGACCTTGCCGTCAGGGTCCTCGACCTTGGCCCACACCACCAGCACGTCGGCAATCGGTGCGTTGGTGATCCACATCTTGGCGCCCTTGAGCAGGTAGCCCCCGTCCACCGGTTTGGCGCGCGTGAGCATGCTGGCCGGGTCCGAGCCGTGGTTGGGCTCGGTCAGGCCGAAGCAGCCCACCCATTCACCCGTGGCCAGTTTGGGCAGGTATTTCTGCTTTTGTGCCTCGCTGCCGTATTCGTTGATGGGGTGCATCACGAGTGAGCTCTGCACGCTGATGGCGCTGCGGTAGCCGCTGTCCACGCGTTCCACTTCGCGCGCGATCAGGCCGTAGGCCACGTAGCTCAGGCCGGCGCAGCCATAGCCCTCGATGGTGGAGCCCAGAAAGCCCATGGCACCGGCCTCATTCATGATGTCGCGGTCGAATTTTTCGTGGCGTGCGGCCATGAGCACGCGGGTCTGCAGCTTGTCCTGGCAAAAGCTGTGGGCGGCCTCGACGATGGCGCGCTCTTCGTCGCTGAGCTGGTCGGCCAGCAAGAAGGGGTCTTGCCAGTTGAAGTGGGCTTTCATGGGGCGGTCTCCTGTAGATCGCCCTATTGTCAGACAGCCATGAATATCCGTCTAATATTGAATACCTATTCAACGATATAAAATTCGTATTCATGGAATTCCGCCACCTGCGCTACTTCCTGGTGCTGGCCGAAGAGCTGCATTTCGGCCGCGCCGCCCAGCGCCTGGCCATTTCGCAGCCACCGTTGTCCACCAACATCCAGCAGCTGGAAGCATCGGTGGGCGCCAGGCTGTTCACCCGCAACAGCAAGGCCGTGCAGCTGACCGAAGCCGGCCGGGCATTCGTGCCGCAGGCGCGGGCCCTGCTGGAGCAGGCGCAACAGGCCGCTCGTCATGCGCGCGATGTGGCCGAAGGCCTGGCCGGCAGCCTGCAGGTGGGCTTTGTCGGCACCATGCTGTACCGCGGCCTGCCCGGCCTGTTGCGGCGCTTCCAGGCGCAGCACCCCCGGCTGCGGCTGACCCTCAAGGAGCTCAGCTCCAGCGAGCAGCTCATCGAACTGGCACACGAACGGCTGGACCTGGGTTTTGTGCACACCACGCGTGTGCCGCCGGGGCTGGCGCAGGTGCAGGTGGCCAGCCAGCCTTTTGTGGCCTGCCTGCCGCAGGGCCATCCACTGGCAGGTCGGCGCACGCTGTCCCTGTCGGCATTGCGGGGGGAGCCCTTGGCCTGCATCTCGCGCGGTGTGTCGGCCGATTACCACGAACGCATCGTGAACCTGTGCATGGATGCCGGCTTCACGCCCGAAATCCGTTATGAGCTGCGCCACTGGCTCAGCGTGGTGTCGTTGGTGTCACAAGGGCTGGGTGTGGCGCTGGTGCCGCAAGCCCTGCGTCAATCGGCCCTGCCGGGTGCTGCGTTTGTGGCGCTGGCCGGCGCCGGCCTGCCCTATGACACCTATTGCCTCTGGAAGGCGGCACGTGACCACCAGGCGCTGACCGCATTCGTGGAAGCCGTGCAATCCGGCAGCGCCAAATAAATAAATATCCGGACTGTCACCGAAAGCTGTCACCATGGCCCATTCACGCAATTGCAGGAGAACGGCATTAACCCGTACATCTGGTGTCTGGTCGGGGGAGCCGTGGGCTGGCTTGTATCGCAAGCGGCGGGCGGCGGCCGTGCGTTGTTGATAGAGAACGTCCTGGTCGGTGTGTTCGGCGCCTTTGTGGGCGGCGATTTCATCGTGTCATCCCTCAACGGCGGTGTGGTCAACGACACCGATTTCAAGTTCAGCTCGCTGCTCATGGCGCTGGCGGGCGCTGTGGTGATGTTGCTGGCGCTGCGGTTGATGCGCAAGCTGGTGGGTCCGATGCGGGCCGGCAAGAGCCGCAAACGGTCCTGAGTGCCTGCACGCGCCCCGCAGGGCCGCGTAAGATGTCGGGCTTCGTCGCGACTGACGGTTTTGTTTGAGCCGGAGTTTTCCTCATGACCCCAACCACCCAGACCCTGGTGCTCGGCGGCGGCTGCTTCTGGTGCACCGAAGCCGTGTTCGTGAAAGTGCGCGGTGTGACCGACGTGGAGTCGGGCTACAGCAACGGCCATGTGCGCCAGCCCAGCTACGAGCAGGTGTGCACTGGCACCACCGGCCACAACGAGGTGGTCAAGCTCGAATACGACCCGCAGCAAATCAGTGTGCGCGAGATCCTCGAGATTTTCTTTGTGATCCACGACCCCACCACACTGAACTGCCAGGGCAACGACACCGGCACCCAGTACCGCAGCGGCATCTACTACACCACCGACGGACAGCGCGACGTGGCCGACGACATGATCCGCCAGATGAGCCAGGACAAGCTGTTCGGCCGGCCCATCGTGACGGAGGTGCTGCCCTTGTCCAACTACTGGGCGGCCGAGGAATACCACCAGGATTTCTTCGAGAAGAACCCCTACCAGGGTTACTGCATGGCGGTGGCTGCGCCCAAGGTGGAGAAATTCCGCAATACCTTCCGGGACCGCGTGAAGGCATGAGGCTTTTGGGCAGGGGGGGCGCGTGATCCGGGCGCAGGGTTTGCGTTACCAGTATCCCGGCGGGCAACCGCTGGCGTTTGCCGATGTGGATGTGCCGCAGGGTGCCACGCTGGTGCTGCGGGGCAACTCGGGATCGGGCAAGTCGACCTGGCTGGCATTGGTGGCCGGTTTGCTGTCGGCCTCTGCCGGCACTTTGCTGGTGGCCGGTGGCGAGCCCGGGTTGATGGCGCAATCGTCGCGTGATGCCTGGCGCGCCCGCATGCTGGGCTTCCTGCCTCAGAAGATGCACCTGAGCGAAGCGCTGACGGTGCGGCAAAACCTGAATCTTGTTTATTTCGCTGCCGGCCTGCCAGTGAATGCCGCCGCAGTGACGCAAGCGCTGGCGGTGCTGGGCCTGGCCGACCTGGAGGCCCGCAAGCCGTCGCAGCTGTCCGGTGGGCAGGCGCAGCGCGTGGCGCTGGCGCGCGCCGTGCTGCTCAAGCCACAGGTGATCCTGGCCGATGAACCGACGGCCAGCCTGGACGACGACGCTGCCGCGGCGGCGCTGCAATTGCTGGGGGACAGCGCCCGGCAGTGTGGCGCCACGTTGGTCATCGCCACCCACGACCGGCGCGTGGGCGAGGCGCTGGGCGGCGCCATTGAACACCGGCTGGTCGGCGCATGAAAGAGCTGGCTGGCCTGTCGCTGCGATATTTGTGGTCGCGACCGCTCGCGGCGGCACTGAACCTGCTGCTGCTGACGCTGGGGCTGGCGTCGATCACCTTTGTGCTGCTGGTCAGCGCCCAGGTGGACCGCGCATTCGAACGCGACCTGGCCGGCATCGACGTAGTGGTCGGCGCCAAAGGCAGCCCGTTGCAGCTGATCCTGGCAGGCGTTTTCCACATCGATGTGCCGCCGGGCAACATTCCGCTGGCCGACGCACGGGCGCTGCAGGCCCACCCGCAGGTTGCCCAACTCATCCCCCTGAGCCTGGGCGACAGCTACCGTGGCTTTCGCATTGTGGGCACCACGCCGGACTACCTCACGCACTACCAGACCCAACTGGCTCAGGGGACCGTTTGGACAGCACCGCTGCAGGCCGTGGCCGGCGCGCAGGCGGCAAAAGAGGCGGCGTTGGCACCGGGTGTGAAGTTCACCGGCTCACACGGTCTGGGTGGAGGCGGTCAAGCGCATGGCGACAACCCCTACACCGTGGCCGGCGTGCTGGCGCCCTGTGGTTGTGTGCTGGACCGGCTGATCCTCACGGCCAGCGAATCGGTCTGGCAGGTCCACGAGAAAGCGATGGCGGTGGACGAGGAAGACCGCAAGGCACTGGAGGCCGAGCGCGAGATCACCATGGCGCTGATCCGCTACAGATCACCCCTGGCAGCAGTGACCTTTCCACGCCTGGTCAATACCACCACCGGCCTGCAGGCGGCAGCGCCCGCGGTGGAGGTCACGCGGCTGTTGCGCATGGTCGGTGTGGGGACCGGCGTGCTGCGCGGTTTTGGTGCTGTACTGCTGCTGGCCGCTTTGCTGAGCGTTTTCATTGCGTTGTGGAGCGCGGTGCGCGAACGCCGGGCTGACCTGGCGCTGCTGCGCATGCTCGGGGCGCCGCCCGGGCGCGTGGCCGCACTGCTGGTGTGTGAAGCGCTGTGGCTGGCCCTGCTGGCCTGTGTGCTCGGACTGGCGCTGGGCCACCTCTTGACAGGTTTGGTAGGCTGGCTGTTGCAGGCGCAACGCTCGCTGCCCCTGACCGGCTGGCTGTGGGTGCCGGCCGAAGCCTGGGTGCCGGTGGCAGCAGCCGTGGTGGCGGCCGTGGCGGCGCTGATCCCGGCCCTGCATGCCCGCCGCATCGATGTGGCCCAACTGTTGAATACGAGGTAACGCACATGAAAAAACTCTGGACGATCGCTGCCGCCCTGACGCTGGCGGCCGGCCTGGCACAAGCCCAGGCGCACAGCGACAAGGAAGCCAAACAGGACACCCAGCGCCACCGCGCCATGGCCGCCGCCCACGAAGCCGCCGCCAAATGCCTGGAATCCGGCAAGAAACACGACGTCTGCCAGAAGGAACTCCAGTCCGCTTGCAAGGGTCTTGCGATTGGCAAATACTGCGGCATGAAGCACGAGCATTGAGCCGCCGTCCGGAGTCCGCCATGAAATGCAGATACATCGCCCCGTTGTTGTTCGCCGCTGCCGCGCTGTCGGCCCAGGCCCAGTTGAGTTCGCCGGTACCCGGCACCGTCCCCCAGGGCAGCGGCCCCGGCGTGCACGGCGCCAACAGCCCCTTTGCGCCGCTGCCGCAGCGCACCGACGTGATCCCGTGGTCGGTCCTGACGGCCGTCAGGACCAAAACCGAAAAGAACCGCATCCTGCCGGTGTTTGAGCCCCAGCAGA
>CAZUJD010000026.1:8865-17452 GCA_964620025.1 uncultured Ramlibacter sp.
CAGGGCTTCATGATGCCGCTGGAGCCCGGTGAAAAGCAGCGCCACTTCCTGCTCAGCTCGGTGCCGCTGACCTGCTCGTTCTGCACGCCCGGCGGGCCCGAGAGCATGGTGGAAGTCAAGACCCGGACCCCCGTGGCCTACACGATGGAGCCGGTCACGGTCGAGGGCCGCTTTGCCGTGCTCAACGACGACCCGTATGGCCTGTACTACCGCGTGACCGACGCGGTGGGCGTGAAGTAAGGGCTGCCTGTGCTGTTGCGCCGTGCCTTGCTGTGGCCGCTGGTGTTGGCGCTGCTGGCGGCGCAGACACTGGGGCTGGTGCACGGCGTGGCGCACAGCCCGGTGCACGCCGCGGCGCAGCATGTGGAGCATGCCGGCCACGATCACCATGACCATGATGATGACCATGGAGGCCTGATCGAAACATTGTTCTCCGGCCACGCAGGCGACGCCGACTGTCGCCTGTACGACCAGCTGAGCCACAGCGACACCGTGGCCGATGTTCCGGCGGTCACCCTGCCGCTGCTGTTGCCCGCCACGCTGTTCGCGTATTTTCAGGGCGAGGCCGTTGCCCGCCATGCCGCGCTGTTTGAAGCGCGCGCGCCGCCTCCGGTTCGTTGAAACCCCCGTGACTGCCGATCCTGCCGCGCGTTGCCCGGCAGGCGTTCACCTTTTTCGACGAATCCCGTATGCAAAACCTTTTTCGCTGCAGCGCGGTGTGCGCTGCCGTGCTGACGCTCGGCCACGCCGCGGCGCAGACGCCTTCTCCCACTTATTCCTCCACCGCCACGCTGTCTGAAATCACCATCACGGGCAATCCGCTGGGGGCGGTCGACCTCATTGCCCCTGCCGTCAGTTACTCCGGCCCCGCGCTGCTGCTGCGCCAGGGCACAACGCTGGGCGAAACGCTGGACGGCACGCCCGGTGTCAGCAGCACGTATTTCGGCCCTAACGCCAGCCGCCCGGTGATTCGCGGGCTGGACGGCGACCGCATCCGCATTCTGGGCAATGGTGGTGCCACCATCGACGCATCGGGCCTGAGCTACGACCATGCGGTGCCCTCGGATCCCATCAGCGTGGAGCGAATCGAAGTGCTGCGCGGCCCCGGCGCGTTGCTGTATGGCGGCAGCGCGGTGGGCGGTGTGGTGAACGTGATCGACAACCGTATCCCGCGGGAACCTCTCAACGGTGTGGCGGGCAAGGCAGACCTGGGCGCGTCCAGCGGCAACCACGGCAAGGGCGCGGGCTTCATGGTCGAGGGGGGTAACGGCCGTGTGGGCCTGCATGCCGATGTGTTCAACCGCAGTACCGGCGATGTGCGCGTGCCTGTGTCCGTGGCCTGTACGAAGAACGGCGAAACCGGTTTTGCGCGGCGCATCTGCAATTCAGCCAGCGACGTGCGTGGGGGTGCGGCGGGCGGCTCGGTGTTTTTTGACCGGGGCTACCTGGGGGCGTCCGTCAGCACTTACCGCAACGACTACGGCGTGGTGGCCGAGGACGAAGTGACCATTGGCATGCAGTCCACCCGACATGCGGTGGAGGGCGAGCTGCGCAACCCCGTGGGTTGGCTGCAGAACATCAGGGCACAGGCCAGCCACACCGATTACCGCCATACCGAATTGGACGCCGGTGCGCCCGGCACTGTGTTCAGCAACAAGGGCAATGACTTCCGGCTGGAGGCGCGTCACGCCAGGCTGGGCGCGCTGGAAGGGGTGATCGGCGTGCAGGGCGAGACCACGCGGTTCTCGGCCGTGGGCGACGAGGCCTTTGCACCGTTCAGCCGCACGCGCCAGAGCGCGGTGTTTGTGCATGAAGAGCTGGCCACCGGCTGGGGCCGCCTGAGCTTTGGCGCGCGCAGCGAAACGGTCAAGGTGCAGTCGTTCGGCAACCCCGATGTGGCGCGTTTTGTGCAGGGCAGCCGCAGCTTCAGCCCCACCAGCTATGCGCTGGGTGCGCTGTGGAATGTGGCCCCGGGCTGGCAGCTCACCTCAGGCCTGGCCAGCACCCAGCGCGCGCCCAAAGACTACGAGCTGTTTGCCGACGGCCCGCACGTGGCCACGGCCGCGTACGAGGTGGGCAACGCCGCGCTGGACGTGGAGCGTTCCACCAATGCCGATGTGGGCCTGCAATGGAAGGGCGGCGCCAACAGCTTCAAGCTCAATGCCTTTGCCAGCCGCTTTGCCAACTACATCGCGCTGGAATCCACCGGCAACGTGACGGACGGTTTGCCCGAATTTGCCTACCGCCAGGTGCGTGCCCGTTTCACCGGGCTGGAGGCCAGTGGCACCCTGCGGCTGCTGACTGGACCGCAAACGCTGGACCTGCAGCTGCGCGGTGATCTGGTGCGTGCCACCAACCGGGCTACCGGGCAGCCGCTGCCACGCATGGCACCGCTGCGTGCGGGCGCGACGCTGGCGTGGGCGCAGGGCGCCTGGGGTGCGCAACTGGGCTTTGACCATGCGGCCCGGCAGGACCGGGTGCCGCCGGGTGAGCGTGTGACCGAGGCCCATACCCTGTGGAAGGCCGCTCTGACCTGGCGTACCAAAGCCGGCGGCTGCAGCCTGCTGTGGTACACGCGGCTGGACAACGCGGGCAACAAGCTGGCCTACACCGCCTCATCCATCCTGACGCAGACAGCGCCAGGAAAGTCGCCCCTGCCCGGGCGCAGCGTCAAACTCGGTGTGCAAGCGACTTTTTAGGCGCCGCGAAAGCATGACAGTCCCCAGGGCGTGAGCTTGATGGGCAGGTGGTAGTGCTGCGACAGGTCGGCCAGACCGAAGCGGAATACCTGCACGTCCATGAACGCCGGCTGGGGCAGGGTGGCGCCCCGCTGGCGGTAGTAGTCGCCCACGTGCAGGCGCAGCTCGTAGGTGCCTGTGGCGAAAAGTGTTTCCCTGCCGTCAAAGCCGTCCACCACGCCGTTGCCGCCTACAGTGCCGGTGACCACGTGCCGGGCGCCAGCGGCGTCGATGCAGTACACCTCGACTTTCATGCCGCGGGCCACCAGCCCGTTGGCAACGTCCACAACGTGAATGGATACAGCTTGCATGGGTACTCCTGCGCGGATCGGTCCGCGCGGGCATTGTGCCAGCCGCATCAGGCCATGCGCAGCGCCGCATGAAGCGGCACAATCTGCGCGGTGAACCACCCCGCCGTCTCCGCCCTGATCCCGGTTGTGCTGCTGATCGCAGTGGGCTTTCTGGCCGGCAAGCGGCAGTGGATCGGCGCGTCGGCGGTCAAGGATCTGTCCAGCCTGGTCTTCATGGTACTGGCGCCGGCGCTGCTGTTTCGCACGATGGCGTCGCAGCAGAATCCGCAGGTCGATTTCAGGGCGCTGGCCATCTACTTTGGCGTGGCGCTGGTGGTTTATTTCGGTGTGATCACCGCTTTGGGATTCAGCCGCCGCTCTGCTGTTCTGGCCCTGGCCTCCACCTTCAGCAACACGGTGATGATCGGCGTGCCGCTGGTGGGGCTGGCCTATGGCGAAGCTGGCCTGTTCGTCCTGTTCACCCTGATTTCGCTGCATGCGCTGGTGCTGCTGACCGTAGCCACCGTGGTACTGGAGCTGGCCGTGGCACGCGAACAGGCGGTCAAGGGCCAAGTGGCCACCCGCGCGGCCATGCTGTCCACGGTGCTGCTGGCCGTGCGCAACGCGGTCATCCACCCGGTTCCCCTGCCCATCATGGCCGGTCTGCTGTTTGCGCAGACCGGCCTGCGGATTCCCGAACTGGTCGACCGGCCGATGCAGATGCTGGGCAATGCATTCGGGCCCCTGGCCCTGGTCATGGTGGGGGTCACCATGGCCGCCAACCCTGGCGGCCTGCAGCTGCGAGGTGCCTGGATGATTGCGCTGGCCAAGAACCTGGCGCATCCGGTGCTGATGGCAGCGGCCGGCTGGATCCTGGGCCTGCGCGGTGTGCCACTGGCGGTGATGGTGATCGCCGCATCGCTGCCCATCGGCGCCAACGTATTCCTGTTTTCGCAGCGCTACGAGGTGGCGCAGCCAGTGGTCACCGCCGCTGTCGCCATCTCCACCGGGCTGGGACTGTTGTCGGTGTCGCTGGTCATGTTCCTGTTGGGTGCAGGGTAAACCCCCGGGTTTGTAAGGTGCGCGGGCTGAATCCGACACAGTTCCAGCCACGTAACAGTGGCAGCAGTGCAAAAGGGTTTCCCTGCTGGCTGCTTCAGTCCCGACCTTTCAACCATCTGTTTAGTGGAGCGCAACATGAATTCCAAACTGATCAAGGGCATGACCATTGCCACTGCCGCCGCAGGCCTGTTCGCCATGAGCGCCGGTGTGACCACCGTCGCCGCGCAGGACGCCAAGGCCGCCTGTGCAGGCGCCAACGCCTGCAAGGGCCAAAGTGACTGCAAGACAGCCAAAAGCTCGTGCAAGGGCCAAAACGGCTGCAAGGGCCAGGGCATGAAGCTCATGAGCAAGGCCGACTGCGACAAGGCCTCGGCCGCCAAGAAGTCGTAACCCGCGGCATGGCCTTGCGCGCGCCAGCACCGCAGGGCCTGGGCTTCGGCCTGGGTTTGCGCACGGTGCACTATGAGGAAATCCTCGGCGGTACCCCCGCCGTGGACTGGTTCGAGGCCGTGACCGAAAACTACCTGGTGCCCGGCGGCAAGCCGGTGCACATGCTGCAGCGCATCCGGGAGCGCTACCCCGTGGTGTTGCATGGCGTGTCCCTGTCGATCGGCAGTACCGACGAACTGAACATGGACTACCTGCGGGATCTGAAGGCGCTGGTACAGCGCATCGAGCCCGCCTGGGTGTCAGACCACCTGTGCTGGACAGGCGTGAACGGGCGCAACCTGCACGACCTGATGCCGCTGCCCTACACAGCCGAAGCGGTGCGGCATGTGGCCGACCGCGTGGCCCGTGTGCAGGACTTCCTGGGCCGGCGCATCCTGCTGGAGAACGTGTCCAGCTACATGACCTATGCATCGTCCGAGATGGACGAATGGGAATTCCTGGCTGCCATTGCGAAGCAGTCCGATTGCGACATCCTGCTGGACATCAACAACATCTATGTCAGTGCCTTCAATCACGGCTTTGATCCGGTGACCTACCTGGAACGCATCCCTGCCAACCGCGTACGCCAGTTCCACCTGGCGGGGCATGAGCACTGCGGCGACCACATCATCGATACGCACGACGCACCCGTGATCCCAGAGGTGTGGTCGCTGTACAGCGCTGCGGTGCGCCGCTTTGGTCCCGTGGCCACCATGATCGAACGCGACGCGAACATACCTCCGCTGGCCGAGCTGGTGACCGAGCTGGACCAGGCGCGTGCGCTGGGCAGCATGGCGCTGAAGGCAGCCGCATGAGCGCCCTGCAGGCAATCCAGCGCGACATCCTGCGCTACGTCATGCAGCCAGATGCGCCGCGCACCGTGGGCGGCCTGCGCCATGTGATGGACGCAGGCCAGATCAGCGCGTCCCAACGGCTGGGCATCTATGCCACGGGCTACCGGCTGCGCCTGATTGAAGCCCTGCAGACCGATTACCCGGTGGTACAGGCCCTCGTGGGAGAGGGCCGGTTTGATGTGCTGGCGCGCAGCTACATTGCCGCCCATCCCTCGCGTCACCCCAACCTGCGCTGGTACGGTGGCGCCTTTGCTGCGCATCTGCACAGGCAGGTTCCGCGCCGTCCGGTGCTGGCCGAGGTGGCCCAGTTCGAATGGGCCGTGGGTCTGGCGTTTGACGCCGCCGACGCACCCGTGATCACGCTGGAAGACATGGCCCGTGTGTCACCGCAGCTGTGGCCGGGCCTGGGATTCACGATGCACCCGGCGGTGCAACGATTTGCGCTGCAATGGAATGCCCCTGCGTTGTGGGCGGCGCATGGTGACGGCGCTGTGTTGCGCGCCCGCAAGGCGGCGGTCGCGCGGATCTGGGCCGTGTGGCGGCGCGAGCAGATGCCGCGCTACCGCCAGCTGCCGGCGGACGAAGCCTGGGCGCTGGACGCTGTGGCGCGTGGCCGCCACTTCGCGCAGCTGTGTGCAGGCCTGTGCCGATGGGTACCCGAAGAACACGCGCCGATGCGCGCGGCCACGCTGCTCAAGACCTGGGTGGCCGAGGGCATGGTCTCGGCCATCGTGTTGCCCTGACGGTGCGTTGCTTCAGGGGGCCAGCCGTTCGCGCAGCCAGGAGCTGTTGTCCTGCAACGTGTAGCGCAGCCGGTCGTGCAGGCGGCTCTTGCGGCCCTGCCAGAACTGCCAGGTGTCGGGAACCAGACGGTAGCCGCCCCAGTGTGGCGGACGCGGCGGATTCAGCAGGAATTGCGCGCCGTACTTCGCGGCATTGGTGACGAGGACCGTGCGGTTGGGAATCACCTGGCTTTGCGGGCTGGCCCAGGCGCCGATGCGCGAGTCCAGCGGCCGGCTGTGGAAGTAGGTGTCGCTTTCGTCTGCGCTGACCTTTTCCACCCGGCCTTCGATGCGCACCGTGCGCTCCAGCTCCACCCAATGGAACTGGAGCGCTGCAAACGGGTTGCCCGCCAGCTCCTGGCCCTTGCGGCTGTCGTAGTTGGTGTACCAGACGATGCCACGCTCGTCGTAGCCCTTGACCAGCACCACCCGCGTGCTCGGGCGCAGGTTGCTGGCCACG
The DNA here is from genome assembly GCA_964620025.1 of uncultured Ramlibacter sp. Classification (GTDB taxonomy): domain Bacteria; phylum Pseudomonadota; class Gammaproteobacteria; order Burkholderiales; family Burkholderiaceae_C; genus RAM1. The sequence goes on from CAZUJD010000026.1 coordinate 15,481, forward strand.
GTGGCCAGTGTCATGGCGTTGGGCTCGGGCACCTGACCCGCAATGGCCTCCTGCAGCCACTGGTGGAACTGCTGCAGGGGATCGGCGTGGGACGCGTCCTCGCTGAGTTCGGCGCGCTCATAGCTCTTGCGCAGGTCGGCGATGGAGGAAGGTGTGTCTGACATACTCGTTGAAGTATAGGCATGCCCGGAAAACACCATGACTGATGTGCGTCAACCCACTGTGCTGGTGCTGGCCGCCGGCCGCGGCGAGCGCTTTGCCGCGTCCGGCGGGACGACCCACAAGCTGCAGGCCCTGCTGGCCGGCAAGCCTGTGCTGCAGCACGTGCTGGACGCAGTGGTGCTGAGCGGCTTGCCGCACCACGTGGTGCAGGCCGATCCGTCACGCCCCGGCATGGGTGACAGCATTGCAGCCGGCGTGCGCGCCACGGCCCGCGCGGCTGGCTGGCTGGTGCTGCCGGGCGACTTGCCCCTGGTGCAGCCCGCCACGCTGCGTGCCGTGGCGCAGGCACTGGAGCATCACGCGGTGGTGATGCCGGTTTACCAGGGCAGGCGCGGTCACCCCGTGGGGTTTGCGGCAGGCTGCGCCGCACAGCTGATGGCGCTGGCCGGAGAGCACGGTGCCGCCCCCGTCGTCAAGGCGCAGGGGGCAATGCTGCTGACCGTGGAAGACGTGGGTGTGGTGACCGATGTGGACACGGTGGACGATTTGAACCGGGCCGCACAGCTGATGCGCGACGCCCGCGCCTAGCCTGCGGGGCTATCCGGATTGCGCGATCCGCAGCAGCCTGGCCAGTGCCTTGTCGTGGATGTTGTGCCGGCGCAGCTCTTCGTGCGTGAGCCGGGCGTATTCCAGTGTGGTGCCATAGCGTCCGCAGGCGTCGGCAAAAATCTGCCGGTATTGCGCCTCGGTCAGTTCACCGGTGTGGTTGGGGCTTTTGCGCGACAGCGTGAAGGCCAGTGCCTTCACCGGACCGTGGGGCGTGTGGCAGGTAAGCCAGCGCGGGTCGTACACGGCAGTGACCATCTCGCGCGCCCAGACCTTGTCCATGACCGCCCCCACATGGGCCTGCGGTATGCGAAACACCATGCCCTGGCAGGTGCCGCCGGACAGCATGCCGAACACCAGGCCCGGGCATTCGGGTGTGCCGCGGTTGATGCGGCTCCACATCTTCAGCGCGCGGTGCCAGCCGTGCACGCGGGCCGGACGCCGTTCGGCGTAGTCGAAGTCGGGCTTCCAGATCAGCGATGCATAGCCAAACAGCCACAGGTCTGAATGCCCACCCCACTCATGCAGGGTCTGGGCGAGCAGGGGCGCGGGGTCGCGCAGGGGTTGGACGGGGGTTGACATCAGGCGCCACTTTAGCGCCGCGCCCAAATCCTTTCACCATCCCTTGTTGGTAACCGGTCTGTAACTTCGGGCGATCCACGCTGGGGTATGACGGGGTACCATGGCGTCAGTAATTTTGTTACCGACTCCACATGAAACTTCACCCGGTGATCGACACGGTCACGGACCGCATCCGTGAACGCAGCGCGTCCACGCGCAGCGCCTACCTGCACCAGCTGGACCAGGCCGCCGGCCGCGACCGCGGCGCCGAGCGCATGGGATGCGCGAACGTCGCGCATGCGTTTGCCGGCATTCCGGCAGACGACCGGTTCAAGGTGGTGACGCAGCGGGCGCCCAACATCGCCATCGTCAACGCCTACAACGACATGCTGTCGGCCCATGTGCCGCTGGCACGCTTTCCCGACCTGGTCAAGGACGAAGCACGCAAGCACGGCGCTACCGCCCAGGTGGCCGGAGGCGTGCCCGCCATGTGCGACGGCGTCACGCAGGGCACGCCGGGCATGGAGCTGAGCCTGTTCAGCCGAGATGTGATTGCCATGGCCACGGCGGTGTCGCTCAGCCACGACCTGTATGACGGTGCGCTGATGCTGGGTGTGTGCGACAAGATCGTGCCGGGCCTGCT
>CAZUJD010000027.1:0-10084 GCA_964620025.1 uncultured Ramlibacter sp.
CCTTCGCGTCGGCGACACCAGGCCGATGTTCCTGTGGCCGGCAGGCTTTGCCGCGAGGCAGAGGCATAAAACAAAACCAACACGCACAAACTATGACCATCACAGGTTTCTCCTTCCCCACAGCCATCAGGTTCGGCGCCGGCGCGCGCAAGCTCGTCGCGGACCACCTGAAAGAGCAGGGCCTCAAGCGCCCACTGATCGTGACCGACAAGGCCTTGGCCGCCCTGCCGGTGCTGGCCGAATTCAGGACGCACCTGAACGGGCTGGACGTGGCCGTGTTCGGCGGCGTGTTCGGCAACCCCACCTGCAGCCAGGTGATGGACGGCGCGGCCGCGTACAAGGCGCACAACGCTGACTGTGTGATCGGTTTTGGCGGTGGCGCTGCGCTGGACGTGGCCAAGGTGGTGGGCATTGCCGCCACGCATGAAGGGGACATCCTCGAATACGTGTGGGATCACCCGCAGGTACGCGCCATCGTCAACCCGTTGCCGTACTTCGTGGCGCTGCCCACGACCTCGGGCACAGGCTCGGAAGTGGGCCGCTCGTCGGTTGTGAGCGAGAACGACACCCACCTGAAACGCGTGGTGTTCAGCCCGAAGATTCTGGCGAAATGCGTATTCGCCGACCCCGAGCTGACGCTGGGCCTGCCGGCGCATGTCACGGCGGCCACCGGCATGGACGCGCTCACCCACAACATCGAAAGCTACCTCTCGCCCGCCTACCACCCGCTGTGCGACGGCATTGCACTGGAGGGCACGCGCATCGCAGCGGGGGCCCTGCTGACGGCGGTGACAGAACCAGCCAACCTCAAGGCACGCAGCGACATGATGATGTCGTCCATGATGGGCGCCATCGCCTTCCAGAAGGACCTGGGCGCCGTGCATTCCTGCGCGCATGCGCTGGGGGCCGTATGCGACCTGCACCACGGCCTGGCCAATGCGCTGATGATCGACACCGTGATGGCATGGAACCATGAAGCCGTGCCGGCCAAGTTCGACGAGCTGGCCCACGTGTGCGGCATCAGCGGCGGCGGAGAAAACCTTGTGCCGTGGCTGCGCGCGCTCAAGGCACGCGTGGGCATCACCGGGCGGCTGGCGCAACATGGCGTGAAAGCCGAACACATCCCGCGCCTGGTCGAGATTGCCACGGCCGACATCTGCCACCAGACCAACCCGCGGCCCTGCACACCGGCGGACTTCAAGGCACTGTTTGAGGCAGCGCTGTGATCGTATGGACCGCCTGAAGATCGGCATCAGCGCCTGCTTCTTCCACCCCGATCCGGGGCGCAAGGTCGCGGCCAGCAAGACGCTGCAGTTCATAGAGCAGTCCACCGCGCACTGGGTCATGTCTCTGGGGGCGCTGCCGTTCATGGTGCCCGCGCCCAGCGGCGACACCTTCAGGGGTGACGTGGCGGTGGCTGACTATGCCCACGCACTGGACGGCATCGTCATGCACGGCGGCGCGGATGTGTGGCCGGGCAGCTATGGTGAAGAACCATTGCGCCCCGAATGGACCGGCGATCGCGTGCGTGACGAATACGAAATGGCCCTGGTGCGTGCCTTCAGCGCCGCGGGCAAGCCGGTGTTTGGCATCTGCCGTGGTCTGCAGCTGATCAACGTGGCGCATGGCGGCACGCTGTACCAGGACATTGCCACGCAAAAGCCCGGCGCGCGCACGCACCGTGACGCCGTGGCCTATGACCTGAACTTCCATGACGTGGACATCCTGCCGGGCACCCGGCTGGCCGACCTGCTGGGCGGCCCGGGCAACCACACGATCAACAGCGTGCACCACCAGGGCATCAAGGACCTGGCGCCCGGCTTCAAGGTGGAGGCGACGTCGCCCCACGACGGCGTGATCGAGGCGATCCGCGCCACGGGCGATGCGTGGGTTCACGCGGTGCAATGGCACCCCGAGTTTCATCGCGCCGGGCTGGGCGTGGTGGACGACACCCCTTTGCTGCAAGACTTTCTGGACGCCGCGAGAGCGGCGCGCCGCACTTCCTGAACACCATGACCACCCTTTCCATCCACAACCCCGCCACCGGCGCGAAGATCACCGACCTGAATGCCGACACGGCGCAAAGTGTCGCTGCCAAGGCCACCGCTGCGCGTGCCGCCCAGCCAGCCTGGGCCGCCACGCCGCTGGACGCGCGCAAGGCCTGCATCACGAAATTCCGTGCCGGCGTCGTGCGCGACCTGGAGTCACTGGCCGCCACCATGACGCGCGAAACGGGCAAGCCCATCAAGATGTCGCGCAACGAGCTGAACGGCCTGCTGGGCCGAATCGACTTCTTCCTCGAGGAGATCGAGCTGTCGGTGGCCACCGAGACCGTGTACGACGAAGGCGGCATGACCGAGCAGATCCAGCACACGCCGCTGGGCGTGGTGGCCAACATCTCGGCCTGGAACTACCCGTGGTTCGTGGGCTGCAACGTCATCGTCCCCGCGCTGCTGACGGGCAACGCCGTGCTGTACAAGCCGTCCGAGTACGCGGCCATGACGGGCCTGGAGATCACCCGCCTGCTGCATGAAGCCGGTGTGCCGCGCGAGGTCATGGTGTGCCTGGTGGGCGCGGGTGAGGTCGGTGCCGCGCTGCTGGCGCAGCAGGTGGACGGCGTGTTCTTCACGGGCTCGGTTGCCACGGGCCAGCGCATTGCGCAGGCGGTGGGCGGGCGTTTCATCAAGCTGCAGCTGGAGCTGGGCGGCAAGGACCCGACCTATGTGGCCGATGACGCCGATCCGAAGGCCGCGGCCGAATCACTGGCGGACGGCGCCATGTACAACACGGGCCAGAGCTGCTGCAGTGTCGAGCGCATCTATGTGCATGAATCCATCCACGACGCCTTCGTCCAGCACTTCGTCGAAACGGTCAAGGGTTTTGCCAGCGGCGACCCGATGAGCGACGGCACCTACATCGGTGCCATCACCCGCGCACCGCAACTGGACGTGCTGGACGCACAGGTGGCCGACGCCAAGGCCAGGGGGGCAACGCTGCTGCTCGGCGGCGCTCGGGGCTCCGGCCCCGGCAACTGGTACCAGCCTACGGTGTTCAGCAACGTCAACCACACGATGGAGTTGATGCGGGAAGAAAGCTTCGGCCCCATCATCGGCATCCAGAAAGTGTCCGGCGATGCCGAGGCCGTGAAGCTCATGAACGACACGCGCTACGGCCTGACGGCTGGCGTGTACACCCGTGACGAGGCCCGCGCGCAGAGCCTGCTGTCGCAGGTGAATGCCGGCAGCGTGTACTGGAACTGCTGCGACCGCGTGAGCCCTCGTCTGCCCTGGAGCGGTGTGGGCGACAGCGGCGTGGGGCTGACGTTGTCCACCTACGGGATTGACACCTTTACCAGGACCAAGGCGTGGCACCTTCGGCAGGCCGGATGAAACTGACGTTTTTCGATCTGGACCACACGCTGCTGACAGGTGACAGCGATGTGCTGTGGATCGACTTCCTGATGGAACGCGGCGTGCTGGACCGCGCGGAATTTGCCCCGCGCAACGCCGACATGGAATCGCGCTACAAGGCCGGCACGGTCGGTGTGCAGGAGTTCTCGGAGTTCTTCGTCGGCACGCTCGCAGGCCGCAGTCCGGCATGGTGGGAACCGCTGCGCCAGGAATTCCTGGCCACACAGATCGTGCCCCGCATCCCACCCAGCGCCGTTGCGCTGGTCGGCCGGCACCTGGACGCGGGCGACCTGGTGGTGCTGACAACAGCCACCAACCGTTTCATCACCGAGCTGACCGCCCTGTATCTGGACATCGAGCACCTGATTGCCACGGACTGTGAGCAGGTGGACGGCTGTTTTACCGGCCGCACCCAGGGCACCCTGAACATGCGCGAAGGCAAGGTCACCCGGCTGCATGAATGGCTGAGCGCGCGCGGCCATTCGCTGGACCAGTTTGCCAGCACGGCGTACAGCGACAGCATCAACGACCTGCCGCTGCTGGCCGCCGTGAACCACCCTGTGGCGGTCGATCCGGACCCCCGGCTGGCCGCCCAGGCGGCCGAGCGGGGCTGGCCGGTGATGCGGCTGGAGCGCGTCGTCATTTGAGGCGGGCTGGCGGCGCCGTCTGACACACAGGCGGCTTCAACAGGCGGACAATGGGGCGCACATGCCAGACAACCGCCTCAAGATCGGCCTGTCCGCGTGCTTCTCGCATGCGGACCCGACGCGCTCGCTGTTCACCAACAAGACCCTGCAGTACGTCGAGCAATCCATCGCGCACTGGCTCATGTCGGCCGGCGCCATGGTGGTCATGGTGCCCTGCCCCACGGGCGAGACGGCCCGCGGTGACGTCAAGCTGTCGCACTATGCGCAGTGGCTGGACGGCGTGGTCATGCATGGCGGCGCCGATGTGTGGCCCGGCAGCTATGGTGAAGAGCCCCTGAAGGACGCCTGGATCGGAGACCGCATCCGCGACCTGTATGACCTGGCGCTGGTGGAGGCGTTCGAGCAGGCGGGCAAGCCGATCTTCGGCGTCTGCCGGGGCCTGCAACTCATCAACGTGGCCTTTGGCGGCTCGCTGTACCAGGACATCGAAACGCAGCACGACCATCCCGGGACGCTGCGCCACCGGGACGCGGTGACTTACGACCAGAACTTCCACGAGATAGATCTGGTGCAGGGCTCGCGCCTGGCCGGCTTGTACCCCGGCGTGCTGCGCGCCCGCGTCAACAGCATCCACCACCAGGCGGTGAAGGGCCTGGCGCCTGGCTTCGAGGTGGAGGCCTGGAGCGCGCCCGACCGCATTCCCGAGGCGATCCGCCGTCCCGCCGCGGGCAGCCGCGGCTATATCGCCGCCACGCAGTGGCATCCCGAGTTCCACAAGATCGGCGGTGCCACGCTGGACGACACGCCCATCCTCATGGACTTTCTGTCAGCTTGCGCCCAGGCCCGTGCCCGCAAGCGTTCGCCGCCGCGCAGCCTGCCCGGCCACATCCGCGACCGGGCGGCGCGGTTGCTGCGACAGGCACTGCTGGCAGGGCGGGATTGAAGCGTCAGCCCAGCCGCGCAATCTTTTCGCCGGCAACCCGCTGATGCTCGGCCAGCGCCGCCAGGCAGGGCGCAAAGCGGCGGCTGAAGCCGGAGATCTTCCGTGCCACGGCCAGAAAGCGTGCCGCCAGTTCCGCGGCCTGCCGCCACGTATCATGCGCAATGCTGGCATGCAGCACGGCTTCGCGCAGCGTATCGGGCAGGCCGCCGCCCGAACGGGGCGCAAACGCCATGGGACTCATGTCATAGGCGGGAGCCAGTGCCCACGGTCGACCGTCCTCGGTCACGAACGACAGATTACCGCCATGCATGTCTGTGTTGCCGATCAGCGTGCCGAAAGCCCAAAGCAGTGCGGCACCCTGCATGGCCTGCGGCTGCACCGGGCCCGCGCCGGCCAGGCGCTGCACGGTCACGGGCCAGGGCACGGGGCCGGCCCCGACAAACTCGGCATCCATGGCCGCCAGCGACACAAGGCCACGCCGGCCCAGCGGGCCCACGCGGTCAAATCGCTGCACCTCCAGGAACCTCTGGCTGCCCGCGTCCAGCACCGCTGTTCTGGCGGCCGGCACGCCGGCATCGGCCTGTGTCTGCAAGGCGATGTGATCGGCCAGCAGCAGGTCGCGCCACCGTTGGGGCACGGGCCCCGGTTCAGCCTCGCTGAACTTCACCAGCACGTGGTGAAGGCCGTCGCCGGTGACGGACCAGGCTGTGAACTTGGGTTGTTCGCCACCGGCCGAGGAGCCCGGCGCCTCGCCCTGAGCAGCTTCCCGGGCCAGCCGGGTGTAGTTGGCAGGCTTGTTGGCGGCTGTGATGGGCTTGCCCGTCTGGATCGCCAGGAACTGGTCGCGTGCGGCGTCGCCCAGCAGCAGATTGCCCACAGGGTCATGCCCGTGCACGAGCAGGGCGCGCAATGCATCGGTGTCCGACCAGTCGCCCAGCCGGGCCGGCAGGCCCAGGGCTGTGCCGTGGCGTGCCACATAGGCGCGGCCCAGGTAGCCCTGCGGACGCATGTCCAGCAACCACCAGGGCAGGCCGGGGCTGTAAAGCGTGTCGTCAGTCCCGGTGTGCATGACGAAGCCGTCAGGGCGCACCGGCGTCAGAAGTCCCAACCGGTGGAGTTGCCCCGCCGTATCGACCCGATAGACCGGAATGTCCGGCAGGCCACGCAGCGTGTCGCGCAAGGCGTATTGAATGGATCGGGCCGCACCCATGCGCACCACCTCGCCACCCAGCGCGGCCAACCGGCGGGACAGCGTGGGCTGGCTCAGACCGAGCGATTCCATGAGAGCACGCGCGGGCTGCGGCCCACCGGCCAGGCGCAAACGCAGGGAGTCCAGCTCGGCATTCATGGGATGTGCGCGTGATTTTATGAATACATAAATGAATAGATACTTGAATTAATATTCTATTCCTTATCCATGAATCCCGCGCGAATCCTGTGGTGCCTGTGCGCGCTCATGCATGCCGTAGTCGCGCACCACGCCGGCCACGCGCAGCCGGTAGTCGGCAAACGCCACATCGCGGCCGAACGCCTGCGTGCGGCGGTGCGGCTCCAGGTTGCGCCACTGCGCCACGGCGGCTTCGTCGCGCCAGAAGCTCAGCGACAGCAGCTTGCCGGGCTCGCTCAGGCTCTGGAACCGCTCGATGGAGATGAAGCCGTCGATCTGCGCCAGCAGCGGACGCAGCTCGGCGGCGGCGTCCAGGTAGACCTGCATCCGGCCGTCGGCAGGCACCACTTCAAAGATCACGGCCATCATGATGCCGCCGCCTGTACCACCGGCGGGCCATTGAAGGTGCCCTCCACCAGCGCGCAGAAGCTGCGATCCTCGCGCAGGATGAACCGCAGGCGCTGCGCCATCAGGAAATTCTCGCGGCCTTCAGCATCGGCCTTCAGCCGCACGCGGTAGGCCTCGTAGGCCGCCAGGCTGTCAAAGCTGATCAGGCCCCAGGCCACATCATTCGTGCCCTCGTGCGGCATGAAGTAGCCCAACAGGTGCCCGCCGCAGCGCGGGATGATGCGGCCCCAGTTTGCGGCATAGGTCTTGAACGCATCCCGCTGGAACGGGTCGATCTGGTAGCGGATGAAGCAGGTCACTGTGGCGGGACGGGTCATGAGGGCTCCTGTGAAAGTGGCTCCATCGTGCTGCGCCACGGTGCCAGAATGCTTTGCTCCAGAACGAAGCATCGGCCCTGCCTGCACCTGTACCCTGAACCCATGAACACCAACGAGATAGCCCGCATCGCGTCCCTGGTCGGTGAACCGGCGCGCACCGCCATGCTGCTGGCGCTGATGGACGGCCGCGCGCTGACAGCGCATGAACTCGCGGCTGCCGGCAACATCAGTGCGGCCACGGCCAGCCGGCACCTGGCGCTGCTGGTCGAAGCCGGCCTGCTGCGGCTGCAGCGGCAGGGACGGCACCGTTACCACACACTGGCGTCGGCCGGTGTGGCGCGTGTGCTCGAAGGCATCATCCAGCTTGCCTCGGGCCGCACGCCTGCGCCACGCACGGTGACAGGGCCGCGCGATGCGGCCTTGCGTCTGGCGCGCACCTGTTACGACCACATTGCAGGGCGGCTGGGCGTGGCCATCACGCAGCACCTGCTGGACGAGGGCGCCATCACGTTTGACGGCGAGGCCGGCCATGTGACCGACCGCGCTGCGGCGGTGCTCAACGGCCTGGGTGTGGATGCAGCAGCGCTGGTGGACACACAGGGCCGGCGACCCCACTGCCGACCTTGTCTGGACTGGAGCGAGAGGCGCACCCACGTGGCCGGCCGCCTGGGCGCGCTCATCTGCAGCCATTGTCTGGACAGCGGCTGGCTGACAAGACAGGAAGGGTCGCGCGCGCTGCGCGTCAGCCCCAGGGGCGCGGTGGCCCTGCGCGATGGCCTGGGACAGGCGCGCTGGACCGCGCTGGTACAGGCTGCCTGAGCATCATTCAATGGCGAACAGGTCGAACAAAAGCCACCCGCACCACTTTTCAGATGTGACCCCTCCATGCAATGGCGTATGCAGATCCAGAACCTGACCTTTGCCTGGCCCGGCCAGCCGCCGCTGTTCAGTGGCCTGTCATTCACGGTGCCGCCCGGCGTGACCTGGCTGGGTGGCGATGAGGGCACCGGCAAGACCACGCTGCTGCGGCTGCTGGCCGGCGAGCTCAGGCCCCAGGCCGGCCAGTTGCAAGGCAGCGGCACGGTGTTCTGGGTCAACCCCCGCTCCGACGGCTGCGATGCCCTGACACCCGCGCAGTGCTTTGACCGCGTGGCGCAGCAGCACGCGGCCATGGACCGTGACTTGCTCGACAACCTGGTGCAGGAGATAGGGCTGGCGCCCCATCTGGCCAAACGGCTGGACATGCTGTCCACCGGTTCGCGGCGAAAGGTCTGGCTGGCGGCCGCCTTTGCATCGGGCGCCGCGCTGACGCTGCTGGACCAACCCTTTGCTGCGCTGGACAAAGCCTCGGCCGGGCTGATCGGCGAACTGCTGCAGGAGGCAGCCTCGCACCCGTTACGGGCCTGGGTGGTGGCGGACTACCTGGCGCCCGCAGGCGTGGCGCTGGCAGGCACGGTCAACCTGGACGGCTGACCGGCCGGATCACGGGCGACCGTAGCGCAGGACGATGCTGCTGCCGCCTTTGGCCCGTCCATTCAGCCGCGCCAGCAGCTCCGGCATGGTCAGGCCCGCAGGCAGCTCGGACGGCTCAGCATCAGTGGCGATCACGGTGTACACGTAGTGGTGGTGACCCGTGTTGACCGGGGGGCAGGGGCCCATGTAGTAGGGCAGGTTCAGCGTGCTCCTGCCGCCCACGTACTTGGGTGATGGCGTGCTGATTTCGTTCTCGGCGAAACCTGTGACAGCCGGTGCAATGCCATAGGCCACCCAGTGCACCACACCCAGGCCGCTGCGCCCTTCCTGGTCATACATCAGCAGCGCCAGGCTTTTGGTACCCGCCGGCACATTGCGCCAGGCCAGCGGCGGTGAAACGTTCTGTCCCACGCAGTTGGGGTTGCTGGCCAGGTTGCCCGCATGTCGGGTCTGCAGCGTGGCACCGTCGCTGAACGCGGGCGACCAGAGCGTGAACACGGGCACGGCGGATTGCGCGGCGCCGGGGCCGCCTGGCGCCGCGCAACCGGTCAGCAATGCCGCAGTCGCGGCGAGGGCAAAAACAGCTTTCATGGCAAGTCTCCTCCGGGTGGTGATGTCAGTCAGTGCAGGTTCAGGCGGGTTGTTCTGCTTCAGTGCCCAAGGCACCTGCCAGCTCGTCGCACAGTGCAGTCACATCGTTCACTGTGCGGGCCACGCCATAGACATAGTTGTCCGGTCGTACAACGGCGGCGCAGCATTCGTGGCGCTGGAACCAGCTGGCTGCCACACCGTCGGTTTCGTTCATTTCGTCCAGCGGCACCACGCGCAGCCTCGGCAGCAGCAACGCCGGCGAGGCCACACCGGCGGCAAGCACCAGCCGCCAGCCATTGCCGGCCAGCGCGTCCAGCCGCTGGCGCACGCCGTCAGCCAGCACCCAGGGCTGGGGAAAGAGGCAGCCGCGTGCCGCATGGGCCTGCGTGGCCAGCAGGCCGTGCTCCAGCCGCGGCAGGATGTCCTGGCGCGGTGTGTCCTTCACCACGCCACCGCATTCGGCCAACAGGCGTGCGTCGCGCTCGCGCGCCTTGACGGGATCGCGCTCGCAGATCACCGCGCCCACGCCCTTGATGCGGCTGGTCAGCTCGCGCACATGGGCCTTGCGCTCCACGCCGTAGCTGTCCAGCAGCGCCTGTGCGACTGAGCCCTTCACTTCGCCTCGCAGCACGCTGCCCAGTTTCCAGCTGATGTTGGCGGCGTCGCGTATGCCCTGGCACATGCCCTGCCCCAGAAAGGGCGGCTGCATGTGGGCCGCGTCACCCGCCAGGAATACGCGGTCTGCCCGCCATTGGCGCGCCACCAGCGCATGAAAGCGGTAGCTGGACTGGCGCCACAACCGGCCATCTTCGGGGGTGAGCCAGCGCGACAGCAAGCGCCACGTTTCCCCGGGCGTGGCAGCATGCCTGGGGTCTTCACCGGGCTTGAGCGAGATCTCCCAGCGGCGG
>CAZUJD010000027.1:10094-17440 GCA_964620025.1 uncultured Ramlibacter sp.
GGTTGCCCGGGCCGATGACCAGGGTGCAGGGCCGTTCTGGTTCGCAGTACTGCACGCTCACTTTGGGCAGCTTGGCCAGCCCGCGCTCGTTCACCAGCACGTCCACTACCAGCCAGGGTTCGTCAAAGTCCAGATCTTCCAGATCCATGCCAAGCTGTGTGCGTACCGTGCTGGCACCACCATCACTGGCGATGGCGTATCTGGCGCGTACCTGCGTCGTGGCATTGCCCTGTGCGATGTGCAGCGTGACGCCCTGCGCGTCTTGTTCGATCTGCGTCATCTCCACGCCCAGTTGCGCCGTCACGTTGGGCATTTGCGCTACACGCGCGCGCAGCTCGCGCTCCACCGGCGGCTGCGTGAACACGAGCGACGGCGTGTAGCCCTGCGGGTAGGGCGGGGCCACCATGGTCATGCGGCGGATCAGCTGGCCGTCCACACCAAAGTACTCTGACGGCGTGAACGGCTCGCAGTGCTTTTGCACGTCGTCCGCCACGCCCAGCTGCTGGAACACGCGCATGATCTCGTGGTCCAGCGCAATGGCGCGGGGAATCTCGTAGACGTCGGGCAGCCGGTCGCAGACGTAGACGCTCAGGCCCTGCTGGCCCAGCAGCCCGGCGGCGACCACGCCCGCCGGCCCGTAGCCGCAGATCGCCACATCATGCACGTGCAACGATGTCATGGCGCCTCGTTCGCGATGGGGTTGGTCAGTGTGCCGATACCCTCGATCTCCACCTCGTAGGTGTCGCCGGCCTTCATCCACACCGGTGGCGTGCGGGCCTGGCCCACACCGGCGGGCGTGCCCATGACGATCACATCGCCGGGCTCCAGCGTCAGCACGTCGGCCAGCAGCGCAATGGTCTCGGCCACGTTGAAGATCATGTCGCTGGTGTTGGCGTCCTGCATCACCTGGCCGTTCAGGCGGCCCTGGATCTTCAGGCCCACGGCCCCCGGGGGCAGTGCGTCGGCAGTGACCAGCACCGGACCGAAGCCGCCGGTGCCGTCAAAGTTCTTGCCAATCGTCCACTGCGGCGTGCGCTTCTGGTAGTCGCGCACGCTCATGTCGTTGAAGCAGCTGTAGCCAAACACGTATTTCAGCGCATCGGCTTCTTTCGTATAGCGCGGCACCTTGCGGCCGATCACCACGGCCAGCTCGGCTTCGTAGTCGAATTTGGTCGACACCGCAGGTACCACGCCGGCGTCGCCGTGCGCGATCAGGGACGATGCGCCGCGAAAGAAAAACCACGGGTAATCGGGCTTTTCGCGTCCGCCTTCCTTGGCATGGTCAAAGTAGTTCAACCCCAGGCACACCGTCTTGCCAGGCTCGGGCACCAGTGGCGCGAGTCGGGCACCGGCCAGGGGCTGGCGCACGGCAGCTCCCGCCAGCGCCTGTTGTGCCGCGCTGATCAGGTCCACCCCCGCTTTCAGGGCGGCACGCAGGTCCGCGGGCACGGCGGGTACGGCGTCGTTCAGGTCGATCAGCTGGTCGCCGTCCACAACGGCCAGGCGGGCTGCGCCGTTGCGCAGGTAGGTGGTGTACTTCATGGTGTTGCTTTCAGAAAGGAAAAAAATCTCACGGGGCCGGCACGAAAAGCACACGCCGTTGCGCCTCTTTCAGCGTGGCGCCGGGCGCGGGCGAGATGCCCCACTGGTCCACGCGGCCGGGCGGCCATTTCCAGTCGGCGGGGCCGCGGGCCACATAGCTGTCGTCCACCTGCTCCACTTCGGCCGTGTATTCAATGACCACGCCAAACGGGTCGATGAAATAGTTGAAGAGGTTGTTGCCCGGTCCGTGGCGGCCGGGCCCCCACTGGATGGGAAAGCCCGCGTCCTTCATGCGCCCGCCGCCGCGCATCACCGCGTCGCCGTCGGGCATCAAAAAGGCGATGTGGTTCAGTGCGTCGTTGTCGCTCACGCCCACGGCCAGGGTGTGGTGGTCTGCGTTGCAATTCATGAACGCAATGGCCACGGTGCGGTCCGCCAGCTTGAAGCCCAGCGCGTCGGTCAGGAACCGCTGCGTGTCGTCCACCGCGTGGCTGTTCAGCACCACGTGCGTCAGGCGTTGCGGCCGGTCGCGCTGCGGCGTGGGTGTGCGGCGCGTGTCGCCATGCACCACCTGGAAGATGCGCCCGTGCGGGTCGCACAGCGTGAGGCCCGTGCCGCCGGCCGGGTTGCGTTCCAGCGCACCGATGGGCGACACAATGCGCCCGCCCGCGCGCGGCACCGTATCGGCCACGGCCTTCAGTGCGTCGGCGCTACGCGCTCGCAGCGTGATCTGGCGGATCTGCGGTACCGGGCCGCCCGCGTACAGCGCCAGCAGGTGATGGTCGTCGCCGCCACCGCACAGGTACAGCGCGCCGTCCTTGCGGTGCGCGACCTCCAGGTTCCACACCTGGGTGTAGAAGGTTTCGGCCTGTGCCAGGTCCGGCACATTCAGTGCGACGCTGCGCACCGCCTCAATCCAGGGTGAGCTCATGGGGTTTCCTTGTGCAGGCCGAGAAATCGTTCGGCGTTGTGTTGGACGAGCCTCAGCGCCGCGTCGGCGTCCAGGCCCGCGGCCTCAATACGCTGCACCGGCGTGCGGTCGTGAAAGTTGAACGGGTAGTCGGTGCCGATCATCAGCTGCGTGTCGCCAAAACTGTCCACGAGGTGGCGCAGCGTGGGTGTGTCAAAGACCAGCGTGTCATAGAACAGGCGGCGCGCCTGTTCGCGCGGGGCCAGGGTGATGCTGTCTTTCAGCGCCGGGAATACGCCCCAGCCCTGTTGCATGCGCGGCAGCAGCGACGCCAGCGTGCCCCCGCCATGGCTGAACGCGACGCGCAGCGCCGGGCGGCGCACCAGCAGGTTGCTGGTGATAACCGACGCGGCAGCCAACCCCACGTCGCCCGGGTAGCCCAGCACCTGTTGCAGCGGTGCGGGCCCTACCAGTCGGTCCATGCCGGCGGGCCGGATGGCGTGCACGAACACGGCCGCGCCCAGCGCTTCGCAGGCTTCAAAAAACGGGTCGAACTGCGGCGCGCCAATCGGCGCGCCGTTGATGTTGCTGCCTACCTCCACACCGGCAAAGCCCAGCACCTTCACCACGTATTCCAGCTCGCGGATCGCCAGGTCCATGTCCTGCAGCGGCACGGCCCCAAGGCCGGCCAGGCCGCCGCCCGACTGCGCCACCATGGCGGCGATCTGGTCATTCAGGTAGCGCAGCAGCAGCTGTGCGTCGGCTGGCTCCATCCAGTACGACAGCAGCTCGGGCATGGGCGACACCACCTGCAGCGCCAGGCCCATGCCGGGCAGATCCTGCAGGCGTTTGGCCGTGTCCCAGCACTTGTCGGCCACAGTGCGGTACACCTTGCCGGAAATCATCACATTGCGGTGGCACGGCTGCGCAGTCGCCATGGAAGGCCAGTCTGCGGGTACCTTGCTACCGATGTAGGCCGGAAAGTTTTCAGGCACCACATGCGCATGCGTGTCGATACCGCAGGCGCAGGCTGTGAGTGAAGCCACGCGCTTACTCCGCCGTGATGCCCAGCGCCTTGACCACCCTGGCCCAGCGCTCGCGTTCGCTGCGCATGAAGGCATCAAACTCCGCGACCGACATCTTCTGTTCGGCCAGTGAGCCCAAGGCCTGAAGCCGTTGCGCCACCTCGGGCTGGCGCAACACGGCCTCCAGGTCGCGGTTGGCGCGGGCCACCACATCGGGCGGCGTGCCGGCGGGCGCAAACAGGCCGTTCCAGCCCGTGTATTCAAAACCCGCGAAGCTTTCGCCCAGCGTGGGCACCTGGGGCATGTCGGCCGAGCGCTGCGCGGTGCTGATGGCCAGAGCCCGCACCTGGCCGGCCTTGAGGTACGCGGTGAGCGCGGCGTCGGGCAGGCACACCAGCTGCACCCGCCCGCCGATCACGTCCTGCATGGCGTCGGTGGCCTTGGTGTAGGGCACGTGGTTGAACTTGACGCCCGCCATGCTGGCCACGCTGTCAGCCAGCATGCCCGAGAAGGTCTTGGGCCCCTCAGTGGCAATGCTGATGGTGCCCGGCTGCGCCTTCGCTTTGGCAAACACGTCGGCCAGGTCTTTGGCGGGAAATCCCGCCGCAGCGGCAATTACAAACGGGCTGCGGCCGACCAGGCGCACCGGCACAAAGTCTTTGGTGGGGTCGTAGGGCAGGGCCTTGAAGGTGAAGGCGTTGGTCACCATGGCCGCCGTGGTGGCGTAGTAGAACGTGTAGCCGTCCGCCGGTGAACGGGCCGCCGCCTGCGCGCCAATCACATTCTGGCCGCCGGGGCGGTTGTCGATAACCACGGGCTGGCCCCAGGCGCGGCTGAGCTGCTCGCCCACATAACGCGCCAGGATGTCGGGGCCGGCGCCCGCGGGCTGGGACAGGATGAATTTGACGGGCCGCTGCGGCCAGGCAGAGGCTGCGGCGGGGGCCTGCGCTTGCACGGCATGGGCGAACGGAATCAGCGCCGCGGCGCGGGCAAAGTCTCTGCGTTTCATGGTTTTGTCTCCTGGAATGACCGCATGCTAGGGACGCGTCAGATATCTGTACAGACGATGACGTGGATTCGTAGAATCCATGGCATGGATATCCGGAATGTCGACCTCAACCTGCTGGTGGTGTTTGACGCCATGGCCCGCCACCGCAGCGTGGGCCGCGCCGGCGAGGCGCTGGGCCTGAGCCAGCCGGCGGCCAGCGCGGCGCTGGCGCGGCTGCGCCTGACGTTTGACGATGCGCTCTTTGTGCGGGCCGGCACGCTCATGCGGCCCACCCCGCGCGCGCTGGAGCTGGCGCCCGCCGTGCACCGCGTGGTGGAGGCGATCAACACCGACATCCTGCAGCAGGCCCGCTTTGACCCGGCGCGGGCCGAGCGCAGCTTCACCATCCTCACGCCCGACATTGGCGAGGTGGCGTTTTTGCCCGGTGTACTGCGCCGCCTGCAACGCGAGGCGCCGCAGGTGCGACTGATTGCCAGCGCCCAGCCGCGTCAGGCCGCGGCCCAGGCGCTGGAATCAGGTGAGGCCGACCTGGCCGTGGGGTTTTTTCCTGACCTGCACAAGGCGGGCTTTTTCCGCCAGGGCCTGTTTCGCACGTCGTACGCGTGCATTGCGTGTGCCAAGGCCGGGCCGCGCACCGAGCGCATGACGCTCAGGCAGTACCTGAATGCGCGCCACGTGGTGGTGCGCCCCGACGGGCGCGAGCACACGCTGGAGCGTTACCTGGAGGCCAAGGGCTGGCGGCGCCAGGTGACGCTGGAGCTGTCGCACTTCATGAGCCTGCTGGCGCTGCTGCCGGGCTCGGACCTGGTGGCCACCGTGCCCGAGGACATTGCCACCGTGATGCAGCGCCACGTGCCCATCCGTCGCATTGCCATGCCGTTCAAGCCGCCGGTGATCGACGTGCAGCAGTTCTGGCACCGGCGCATGCGCCACGACCCCGCCAGCCAGTGGCTGCGTGGCCTGTTTTACGAGGTGAACCGGCGCGACGACCACGCGGCGCTGCCGGCGTGAGCCACGCCGGCGCCGTTCAGCCGGCGGTGTAGCCGGCGGCCTGTACACCTGCGATACAGATCAGCTCGTCTTCATCGCCCGTGCCGCCGCTGGCGCCCACAGCGCCGATCACCTTGCCGCCGGTGTCCTTGATGACCACCGCTCCGGTCTGCGGCAAAAATTTGCCTTCAGCCGTGGCGGCCAGCGACACGAAGAAATTGGGGTTGCCCTTGGCCCGCTCGGCCAGCGTGCGGCTGGATACCCCCATGCCCACCGCGCCCCATGCCTTGGCCCGCGCAATGTCAAACCGGAACATGCTGGCGCCATCTTCGCTGGCAAAGGCCTTCAGGTTGCCTGCGCCGTCAAGCACCGCGATGCCCATGGGCTGATAGCCCATTTCCTTTGATTTGGCCAGGGCGGCGGTGATGATCTGGTTGGCTTGCTGGAGCGTGAGGGTCTGCATGGTTAGCGTCCGTGGGCGGTTGGAAAAGCGCGTATTGTGATCTGGCCGGGTCAGTCTTCGGGCGTGAAGCCCGTCACCTTCACGACGTTGCCCCAGAACGCATGGTTCTCGCGCACCATGGCGGCAAAGCGGTCGGGCGGCATGCGCATGGCCTCCAGCCCGTTCTTGCCGATCACGTCCTGCATGGCGGGTGAGGTCAGTGCGTCGTTCACCGCAGTGTTCAGCGCGGCCACCCTGGCCGCGGGCATGCCCACCGGGCCGTACCAGCCGAGCCAGTCCACAAAGGCAACGTCCCTGTAGCCCAGCTCCGTCAGCGTGGGCGTGTCGGGCAGTGCCTTCCAGCGCGTGGGTGCGGTCACGGCCAGCGCGCGCAGCGTGCCCGCGCGGATGTGCGGCAGCACCTCGCTCACCACATTGAAGCTCACTGGCACCTGGCCGCCGCGCAGGTCATTGAGCAGCGGCGCTCCGCCCTTGTACGGCACGGCGCGCATGTCCACACCCGACTGTTTGGCCAGCAGGGCGCCCGCCAGATGCAGCGAAGAGCCCGAGGCCGGTACGCCGTAGTTGGCCAGCGTGGGGTTGGCCGTGGCCCATTTCAGGTAGTCGGCCACGGTGCGGATGTTCGCAGGCAGGCCCGGGCCTGCCGTGAAAACGGCTGTGTACGAACACAGCCCTGCAATCGGCGCGAAATCAGCCAGCGTGTCGTAGGGCAGCTTCTTGAACACATGGGGGTGCAGCGTGATGACCGTGCTGGGGCAACCCAGGATGTTGTTGCCGTCCGGTGCCGAACGCTTGACGTACTCGGCGGCAATGCGGCCGCTGGCGCCGGGCTTGCTGTCATAGATGATGGTTTGCGGGTATTTGCCGCGCAGGGCCTCTATCAGGGGTCGTGCCACCTGGTCGCCCAGCCCGCCGCCAGGCGGAAAGCCCGACCACAGCATCATGTTGGGCGAGCCCTGGGCCTGCGCGGGCCAGCCGGCCACCAGGCCGCCCATGGCGGCACCGGCCTGGATCAGTGTTCTGCGTTTCATGGTTTGTCTCCGGTTGTTGTGGGTATGCGGGTAAGCGACTGGAAGCCGTACTTGTTCATGCTGACGAAATGCCCCATGGCCGGGTGCGGCACAAAGACAGTGCGGCAGTCCAGCACGGACGGCAGGCCCGAACGCATGGCGCGTTGCACCGCGGCGGCCACGTCGCCCGCGCGGGTGACCACTTCGCCATGGCAGCCAAATCCGCGGGCAATGGCGGCGTAATCGGTGTCATCCAGCGCCGTGCCGATCTCGAAGTCCAGGCTCATCTTCTGGCCGTGACGTATCACGCCCCAGGCCGCGTTGTTGTGCACGACGGTGACGACCGGTAGCCGGTAGCGGCGCGCGGTGTCCAGCTCGTTGAGCGTGAAGCCGAACG
>CAZUJD010000028.1:0-4611 GCA_964620025.1 uncultured Ramlibacter sp.
CGGCGGCGCGGCCTTCATCGATGTCATCAGTCCCTGTGTGGCGTTCAACAACCACGCCGGCAGCACCAAGAGCTATGACTACGTGCGCGAGCACAACGAGTCGGTCAGCCGCATTGATTTCATCAGTCCGCGCAGCGAAATCACTGCCGCCGTGGCACCGGGCGAGGTGGTCGACGTCGAGCAGCACGATGGCACGGTGCTGCGCCTGCGCAAGCTGCATGAGGGCTATGACCCCACCAACCGAATTGCGGCCATGAATTTTGTCCAGGAGCGCCAGGCCCACGGCGAAGTGGCCACCGGGTTGCTTTACGTGGAGTCCGGGGCCAGTGATCTGCACACGGCGCTCAATACCAGCGCCCGTCCGTTGAACAGCCTGGGCCGGGAACAGCTGTGCCCGGGCGGCGCGGCACTGGACAAGCTCAACGCCAGCCTGCGTTGAAAGAGGTCGGCCGGAGGGGGCGGCCTGAATGGCCCTGTCAAGCCTGACAGGATTGACCGACTGCCGGCCTGTTCCTACAGTCACCCCAGCCGCCGATGGCGGCGTCTACAGGGGGATACATGTCAGAAGGCTATGTCAAGAAGCTGCTGGACCCGAACAAGCGCCGCACCGTGCTGCGCACGCTGCCCGTCCTCACGGGTGACCTGCGCAAGTCCGTGCTGCAGGCCAAGCAGGTCGCGCTGCCGCTGGGCGGCCACTTTGACTACCTGCATGTGGCCAAGGCGGACCGCATCAGCTACTTCGACATCCGGCCCGAAGACTGGCCGTCCAGCCACCTCAAGCTGTTCATCGAGAACACGCAGCTGTCTGCCCAGTTCCAGTCCGGACGCAATGCCAAGACGCTGCGCCCGCTGTTTTACCTGCCGTACCAGCGCAACAACACGGCACGCATGAAGCTGGAGGAGCCGGTGACCTACAACGGCCCCGGCGTGCGCTTCTTCACCACGGCCATGATCGACGGCTGCTCGGTCTACATCGAAGGACCGGCGGGCACGCCCAAGGTGACCCATGCCAATGCGCAGGCCGTGCAGCCCACGACGGTGCACGACAACTGGGTGACCAAGCAGAACAAGATCCAGGCCAAGATCCAGCACATGGACCTGAACTACGGGCACCTGCACAAGGCCGCCGCCGCCGTGGTGGAGCGGCCCAACTACATTGCCGACGACCCGGTGGAACTGCTGCAGGTGAAGACGGCCTTCGCCAACGCCCACGGTGTGCCGGTGAACCGCGTATCCAGCTACCAGCCCTTTGGCGCGGTGCTTGGCTTCAAGGACGGCAACAACTGGTCGTTCTGGCTGCAGAAGAACGGCACTTTCAACTACCGGCGGCGCACGACTGATCCGCATGACACGGTGAAATACTGGGTGATCGAGACGCGGGAGGTCTGGCCCAATGGCGGCGGTCATTTCCGGTTGATCCCCTGAACGGGTGGCAACCGGGCTGTATGGCCCGGTTTTGCCCCTTTTATCTGTCGATCAGCCCGGCTCCACCCTGCCTAAGCTAGGGGCACCGTTACAGGAGGCCCCATGGCATACCTTGATCACACCCCGGCGGCACCGGCCGCATTCCGTTCGGTCCCTTCCCTGGCCTACGGCCTGGAGGCTTCAGAGGGCTATTGGCCCCAGAGCGCGTTGCAGGCATTCACCCTGCGCATGGCGTCGCATGGCATGTGTGTGAGCTCCAGCATGATGCTGGGAGACCGCCGCTATGCGCTGGAGCAGCTCAGCCATGCGCATGCGCTGGCCGATGACGAGTTGCGCGGCCTGGCCATGGAGCTGTTCCGCCATTTCGAGCGTCAGCAGTCCGGCGTGTCCCGCCTGTCCTGATTCCCTTTCCTTTCGAAGGAGAGCCAGCCTTGCTGGATCTGTTGCTGTCCCCTGGCGCATCACTGATGCGCCATTTTCGTTTTCGCGGCATGCTGGTGGTGCTGGCGCTGAATGCGCTGCTGCCGGTGGCCATTCTCGGCGTGTGGCCTGGTGCCGGCACCCCGGCACTGGGTGTGGCGGGGTTGTGCGCCGCCTTGCAGGTGTATCTGCTGGCGGTGATGCACAGGAGTTTTTCCAGGGGTTATGAGCAGGCCATGGCCCAGCTTCACAACATGGAGTCCGGTGCGCTGGACAGTGTGAGCGAGCCGGTGGGTCGAGACGAGATGTCGCTCATGTCGGGCGCCCTGGCCCGGCTGGCGGGACGCCTGTCGGCCATCGTGGCCGATGTGCGCAGCAGTTCCGCGCTGGTTGAGCAGGCCGGCCAGCAACTCGAGCGCGGTTACGGCGATCTGCGCAGCCGCACCGAAAGCCAGGCGGCCAGCCTGCAGCAGACCGCGGCCAGCGTGCGCCAGCTTGCCGCCACGGTGGCGCAGAACGCAGATGCCGCGGGCCAGGCAGATGCAAGGGCGGCCACAGTGCGAACATCCGCTGAAGACCAGGCCCGCTTCATGGCCCAGGCCGTGCAGACCGTGGGGTCCATCCAGGCTGGCACCGTTCGCATGCGCGAAATCGTCGGCATGATCGACGACATCTCGTTCCAGACCAACCTGCTGGCGCTGAACGCCGCGGTGGAGGCCGCGCGTGCAGGCGAACAGGGCCGCGGCTTTGCCGTCGTGGCGTCCGAGGTGCGGCGCCTGGCGCGGCGCAGCGGCGACGAAGCACGCCAGATCCACAAGCTGATCGAGACGTCCAACGGCCAGGTGGAGGACGGCGTGCAGCACATCCGCGCTGCCGGTGACGGGATCTGCGCCATCGTGGACGGCGTGCGCAGCGTGGCGGCCAACATGTCGGTCATCTCCAGTGCCAGCGGTGAGCAGAGCTCGGGCCTGCGGCAGATTTCGTCTGCCGTGCAGGAGCTGGACCGCATCACCCAGAGCAATGCCGGGCTGGTGGACGATGCCGCCAACCAGGCGCAGTACCTGCGCGAACGGGCGGCCACGCTCACGCGTTCCGTTGCGCATTTCCGGCTCATGCAGGGTACCGCCGGCGAGGCCGTCGCGCTGGTGGAGAAGGCGCGCGCCGCCTACGAACGCATGGCCGAAAACAGTTTCCTGTCCCACCTGAGCGATCCGTCCAGCGGCTTTCATGACCGCGACATGTATGTCTTTGCCCTCGATGCGGCCGGCCGGTATGTGGCCTTTGGCGGCAACCCGGCCAAGGTCGGCACCCGCGTCCATGACATTCCGGGCGTGCAGGGTGACGCCTTGCTGTCGGCCATCGTCCGGCAGGCCGACATGGCTCCCGGCTGGGCCGAATACGACATCACCAATCCCGTCACCCGGGCCGTGCAGACCAAGATGTCCTATGTGATGCGCCTGGGGGATCTGTATGTGGGCTGCGGCGTCTACAAGAGCCTGGCGGTGCGCCAGACGGCCTGAGTGCCGGGCTCGCGTCTTATGGCGCCTGGACGGCAGCGCTGGTGATCCATTGGCGCAGCTGGGCTTCGGTTGATGCCCAGGCCGCCCGCGCGTCCTGCACGAGGGCGCCGGTCTCGCCATCCACCCGGCCCTGTGCAGCCAGGGATTCGAGCTGGGCGCCTGCCTGGGCCAGTGTCACGGCGCCCACATTGGCGGCTGCGCCGCGCAGGGCATGGGCCTGTGCAGCCAGTGCCTGGCTGTCGTTGCCGGCCTGCGCACGCACCAGCGCATCCAGCTGCGCCGGCGTCTGGTCCAGGAACAGCTCGACGATGGCGCGTGCCGTGCTCATGTCGCTGTCCAGTTCACGAAAGTTGTCCAGCCGGGCGAAATCCACGCGTGCCTGCGGGGCCTGGACCTGCACCCGGCGCTCCGTGCGGCCGGGCGTGCCAGCCGGCCCGCTCCAGCGTTCCAGCACCTGGGCCAGCGCGGCAACCTGCAGCGGCTTGGCCAGGTAATCGTCCATTCCGGCGGCGGCGCAACGGTCGCGGTCCTCGGTCGTCGCATCGGCTGTCAGCGCGATCACAGGCGGTGTGGCCATGCCGAATTTCTGCTGCAAAACGGCTGTGGCTTCCAGGCCGTCCATGCGGGGCATGTGCAGGTCCATCAGCACGGCGCCGAAACTGCGGCCTGCGGCCATGGCAGATTCCACTTCTGCCACGGCCTGCAGGCCGTCTTCGGCGGTGAGGGTGTCATAACCCAGCCGTGCCAGCATGCCGCAGGCGACCTTCAGGTTCACGGCATTGTCATCTACCACCAGCACGGTGACATGCCGGCGTTCGTCGGCGCGCCCACCCGTCAGCGTTTGCGCCGGGTTGTCCCGTGACAGGCAACGCGCCAGCGTTTCAAACAGCTGCACCTGTCGCGCAGGTTTGAGCAGCCGGGCGTTGAACAGGCGCGTGCCGTCCGTGCCCGAGGGCATGAACCCCGAGCTGAGCAGCACCAGCGGCAGGGTGTCACCGCCGGGCAGGGCGCGCACGCGCCGCGCCAGTTCCAGGCCGTCCATCCCCGGCATGTGCATGTCGGTCACGATCATGTCCGGCATCATTCCCTGTGACAGGATGTCCAGCGCGTCCTTGCCTGATTCCGCCGTGGCCACACGCAGGCCCCACTGGCGCAGCTGGCGCGTCAGCACCCGCACATTCACCGGGTGGTCGTCCACCACCAGCACGCGATGGCCGTGCAGCACGGTCACGTCCGGCGGCGCCAT
>CAZUJD010000028.1:4621-15587 GCA_964620025.1 uncultured Ramlibacter sp.
CGACCCCTTGGCCGGCTCGCTTTGCACGCGGATGTCACCGCCCATCAGGCCCACCAGCCGCTTGCAGATCGCCAGACCCAGGCCGGTACCGCCGTACTTGCGGGTGGTGGAGGCGTCCACCTGGGTAAAGGCCTCGAACAGGGCGTCCACGCGGTCGGCCGGTATGCCGATGCCGGTGTCGTGCACACTGAACTCCAGCAACGCCAGGCCGTCGGCGCCAGGCTTGTCGGCCAGGCGCGCATGCACCGACACCGCGCCCCGTTCAGTGAATTTGACGGCGTTGTTGATGAGGTTGATCAGGATCTGGCGCAGCCGAGTCACGTCGCCCAGGATGGCCGGAGGCGGTCCGCCCGCGCCTGGCTCGGGCACGTCCACGATCAGTTCAAGGCCCTTCTCGCGGGCGCGCGGTGCAGCGATGTCGCAGGCCTCCTCGATCACGTTGCGCACGCTGAGGGGTTCGTGTTCCAGGTCGAACTTGCCGGATTCGATCTTCGAAAAATCAAGAATGTCATTGATCACTGCCAGCAGCTGGTCGCTGGACAGCCGTATGGTCTGCAGGAAATCGCGCTGCTCCGCATCCAGCGATGTTTCGGCCAGCAGGGCGCTCATGCCCACCACACCGTTGAGCGGTGTGCGGATCTCGTGGCTCATGGTGGCCAGGAAGGCTGCCTTGGCCCGCACAGCCTCTTCAGCGGCCTCGCGCGCACGCACCAGTTCGCTTTCGCGCGCGCGAACTTCCTCTTCGGCGCTGCGGGCGCGGCGGCTTTCGTTTTCGGCCTGGGTCTTTTCGGCGCGCAGCTGGTCGGCCACGCGGTTGAAGGCCAGCACCACCTCGCCCAGTTCGTCGCGCGTGTCCAGCGCGACCGCGCTGCCCTGGCCGTCACGCATGCGCTCGGAGGCTTCACGCAGGCGGGTCACGGTGCGCATCACGCCGGCATAAAACGCCAGCAGAAGGTACAGCACCACCAGCAATACCGCCGCCACAAAGGCCACCACGACGGCCATGCGCTGCTCAAAGCCGCGGATGCGCAGCTCCAGCAGGTTTTCCAGTTCAGCCGATTCGCGTTCGCCCAGTGTGTAGTTGGCGGCTTGTGCCCGTGCCAGCAACTGGCCGGCAGATTCCAGCGCCGCCGGGGTGTGGCCGCCGGGCTGGGTGAGGTTGCGCATGGCGGCCACGGCTTCGCGGATGGCGGTGTCGTAAGCCTGCATCGGGTCCACCAGCCGCAGTTTCAGCTGCCCGGTCTTTTCACTCTTGAACGCGGTCTGGGCGCCGTAGCTGGTGCGGGCAAGGTTGGACTCGATCAGGCCCGACAGGCGGATCAGGTCAGCACTGAAGGCGCCTTGTGCCGCGTGAGGCAGTGCCTTGGCCTGGGTCAGCAGGCGCGCCTGCAGCAGCAGGTCGGCCGCGTCCGGCAGCTTGAGCAGCACGCCCTCCATCATGTAGTAGGCGTCCAGGTCCGGGTCCAGGATCAGGTTGGACAGGTCGCCCACATGGGCCATCAGCGCACCGATGTCGTCCTGCAGCTTGGCATGCAGCAGGTCGGTGTCCACGGCCGGCACGGCGAGCAGCCGCGCCGCCAGGAAGGCCGCGTTTTCCTTGAGCACGCCGAGCTTCTGGGTTGATTCCAGCAGCACGCCAGTGCGCGCGTCCACTGCGTCCAGCTCCGCCAGGGCCGACTGGATACCGGCCTGGGCGCGGACCAGCTCGGGCCTCAGATTGGGTTGGCCGGCCCGGTACGCAGCAGCAATCAGACGGCTGCGCGCCACCTGCTCCTGCAGGCCCCGCAACGGCCGCAGGTAGTGGGCGCCGGCAATTTCCTTTTCGGCAAAGCGGATCGAGTTGCTGATCTCGCCCACCAGCAGGTACAGCGTCAGGCCCAGTGGCAGGGCGAACAGCAGGAAGATGAGGACAAACTTGCGCGGGTAGGTCAGCCGGTCCATCAGGCGCCGGGCAGGGCGCAGCAAGGCGGCGCGAACGGGCAGCGGGGGCGGGCGCGACGGTGTGGGAGCGTTCAAGGCAGGCTCTGGTTTGGCAGCGGCTCAGCCATTGTCGCGCCGCGCGCGCGCCCTTGCCAGCGCGGCTTCAATCACCGCCCGTTTGCGGTCGGCTTCGGCGCCGGTGGCATCCCGGGTGTGGGCCGGCAGGTCGGCCAGCTTGGCCAGGGCCTTGGCCTCCAGGCGCTGCTCGTTTTCGGCCGCGTCGCGCGTCTGGCGCATGCGGTGAAAGTCATAGCGTTCGCGGGCCTGCATCGCCAGGGCGGACGACCAGGCCGCCCAGCCGGTTGCAGTACCTGTCGCATCTTCCAGGCTGATGCAATCCACCGGGCACACGGGGATGCACAGTTCGCAGCCGGTGCAGAAGGCTTCGATGACAGTGTGCATGCGCTTGTTGCCGCCCAGAATGGCGTCAGTGGGTGCAGCCGATGCACCAGGCCTCGTCGATGACGGCCAGGGTTCGCGGGCCTTCGCTGCCGTTGTCCGGATTCAGTTCGGCCGTCGCACGGCCGGTCAGCACCGCCAGCCTGGCAATACCTTCGGCGCCACCGGGTGGGCACTGGTTGATGGGCGCAGTTTCGTCTGCGATGGCCTGCGCGTAGGCGGCGCAATCGGGGTAGCCGCAGCGTGTGCACTGCGTTTGCGGCAGTGCGTCGTTGATGCGCGCGGCCAGCGGGCTCACGAGCGGGTGGCTGACCGGGCTGCCTTGCGCCGTGCGGGTGCCTTGGCGGGAGCTGTTGCCTTTTTGGCGGCCACCCGGGCCGGCGCAGCCTGCCTGGCGGGTTCATTGTGGGCCAGGATGAAGGCCTTGACCTGCGGGTACACGATCTCGCGCCAGCGCCGGCCGCTGAAAATGCCGTAGTGACCCGCGCCCTTGACTTCCAGGTGCTTCTGGCGGCTCTTGGGTACGTTGAAGCAAAGGCCATGGGCAGCCTCGGTCTGGCCCGAGCCCGAGATATCGTCCAGTTCACCCTCCACGGTGAAATGGGCGGTGGTGGTGATGTCTTGCGGACGTACCCGCTCAAGCTTGCCGTCCACGCCCTTGACTTCCCAGCTGCCGTTGACCAGGGCGAACTCCTGGAACACGATCCTGATGGTCTCCAGGTAATAGTCGGCGTCCATATCGAGCACGGCGTTGTACTCGTCGTAGAACTTGCGATGGGCTTCGGTGCTGGTGTCGTCGCCCTTGATCAGGTCCTTGAAGTAGTCATAGTGGCTCTTCAGGTGCTTGTCGGGGTTCATGGCGACAAAGCCCGTGTGCTGCAGGAAACCCGGATACACCCGCCGGCCCGCGCCGGGAAAGTTGCTGGGCACGCGGTAGATCACGTTGTTCTCGAACCACTCGTAGCTCTTGTTCATCGCCAGGTTGTTGACGGCTGTGGGCGACTTGCGTGCGTCGATGGGGCCGCCCATCATGGTCATGGACAGGGGCGTGAGCTCCTTGCGGCTGGCCATCAGCGACACGGCAGCCAGCACCGGCACCGTGGGCTGGCACACGCTGATGACGTGGCAGTTGCCGTAGATGCCCTGCAGGTGGCGGATGAACTCCTGCACGTAGTTGACATAGTCGTCCAGGTGGAACTCACCATCGGCCAGCGGCACGGTGCGGGCATTCTTCCAGTCGGTGATGTAGACCTTGTGGTCCTTGAGCATGGTACGCACGGTGTCACGCAGCAGCGTGGCGTAGTGGCCCGACAGCGGCGCCACGATCAGCACGGCGGGGTGGCCCTTCAGGCGGGTCAGCGTGGCCGGGTCGTCGGTGAAGCGCTTGAAGCGGCGCAGTTCGCAGAAGGGCTTGTCAATCTCCACCCGTTCATGGATGGCAACATCAGTGCCTTCCACATTCACCGTGCGGATGCCAAATTCGGGCTTTTCGTAGTCCTTGCCCAGCCGGTAAATCAGGTCGTACCCGGCCGACACGCGTTGGGCGAACGGGTTCTGGCCGAAGGGTGACAGCGGGTTGCTGTACATCTTGGAGGCAGCCTGCGCAAAATCGGCAAAGGGCTCCATGAGGGAACGCTGGGTTTCGTAGATCTGGTAGAGCATCGGGTGTACCGCTTCGCGTTGTATGTTGCAATGCAATATAACAGCAGTGGCGGGGGTCTGTTTCGAGTGAAAACACCAACCTTTATGGGTCTTCTGTCACCTTTGTGAAAGCTTTGGACGGGAACTTCCTCAGCCCGGCGCTCCTCCACCCAACTGGTTATAAAGAGAAACGACTTGAAATGCATCGCAGAACCATCCTGGCAGGCGCCGCAGGCGCTGCCGGCCTTTGGAGCGCATCCATGAGCGCCACCGTTGCCACTGCCGCCGCGCTGGACGCCTTGCCGCTGGCCAAAAGCCCCCGCATGCCGGTGCTGTTCCTGGGCCACGGCAGCCCCATGAATGCCATCGAGGACAACGAATATCGCCGCAGCTGGCAGGCGCTGGGTGCGGAATTTGGTACCAAATACCCGCGCCCGCAGCTGATCCTGTGCATTTCTGCCCACTGGATCACCCGCGGATGGTGGCTGACCGGCATGGAAAAGCCCAAGACCATTCATGATTTCGGCGGCTTTCCGCAGGCATTGTTTGACCAGCAATACCCTGCGCCTGGCGCCCCCGCCGTGGCCCAGGCCATCAGCCGCGGCATGACGGTGCCGCCCGTCGGTCTGGACAAGGATGAATGGGGCTATGACCACGGCACCTGGTCGGTTCTCAAACCCATGTTTCCCAAGGCAGACATTCCCCTGATCCAGCTCAGCATGGACTACAGCCGTCCGCCCGCCGAACACTATGCGCTGGGTCAGCAACTCAAGGTCCTGCGTGAACGGGGCGTGCTCATCGTGGGCAGCGGCAACATCGTCCACAACCTGCGCATGGCACGTCGTGGCGCCAGTGCCATCCAGGCGTACGACTGGGCAATTGAATTTGACAAGGCCGTGGCCGGCCAGTTGCAACGCGGCCAGCTGGATGAGCTGTCGGGTTTCCAGTCGATGGGAGCCATTGCGCAGATGTCGCACCCGACCTGGGACCACTATCTGCCGTTGCTGCATGCGGCTGGTGCTGCCGACTCGAAAGACCCGATCAGGTTCTTCAACGCCAACTACCAGAGCGCGTCGATCTCGATGCGTTCGGTGGTCTGGGGCTGAACGTCGTGAAGCGGGCCTAAGACTCCTTCCATTTGGTGGGTGTATACCCGATCTCAGGGTCGGTCCAGCGCTGCTTGTCTGTAGGCAGCACCTTGTGGGTTCCGTGCAGGAACTTCTGCAGTTCCTGGACAGCATGCAGTGCGTCCGGCGAGAACTCCCGCCCTTGAGACTCCCTGAAATGCTGGATGCTGTCAGGGGCATACACCACAGCCGATACCTTGTCGTAAAGCGCCTGGTACTGCGCCATGTCTACCGGCTTGCCCTGGGCAGAGAGCACCTGATACGGCGCCTTGCCGTCCGGTCCGCGCAGCAGGCGCTCCTCCTCGAACCATTTCGCGGGTTGACCGTGTGCGTTGTCCACAAACTCCGCGTTGGTTACCTGGCCGTCGCCAATTTCACCCAATGTGGCCCGGCCGACGAATGCCGCAGGCGCCTCACCTGTCCTCAGCATGGTGCCCAGCATGTCCTTGAAATGTCCATGCATGCAGAAATAGCCCGTGTTGAAGTGGTGGGTGCCCTTGCGATCGAGCGTGGTACGGATGATTTCGCGCGAGAACCTGACATAGCGCTTGTCCTTTCCGATCAGCATGCCCCTGTCTTGCGAGCTGAACCCAAGTGCCTGGGTTGCACGCACATTGCGCTCCGGGGGGCCCCATTTTCCGGCTTGAATCCGGTCATAGGCATCGTTGTACTTTTGCAGCACTTGGGCCTTGTGCTCGGGGCTCAGGTGGGTCAGGTGCTGCTCCAGCACGAAGTCTCCTGCGGCGTTGTGCTCGGACATCAGTTGCGGCGTATTGCGGTGTCCTTCAATGCCCGGTGGGCCGAGAGTATGGCCGCCACCACGGGTTCCAAAAATCGTACTGCTTTCAAAGCCGGTGGACGAAGACGAGAAATGGTTGCGCAGCTCGGACGCGGTGACCAGTACCGTACAACGCCTGCGTGCTGTAGCCCCAGAACTGGTCGGGGACGCAAATGTGCGGCCGAATGTGGTTCCAATTCGTTGCATCATGGTGCTCTCCTTTCGGTGATCACTGAAGTGGCGCGCGGGCCGCTGCGATCAGGTCTGCAATGTGTTGTGGCAGTGCAGATCCGTCGGTTTCGTCCGATAACGCCATTGCCGCCCGATAGACCAGGCTGCCGGTTTCGGGGTGAAGCGCAAAGCAGCCACCGTACGGGCTGTCCAGTGCCATGTTGAGTTCAAGCAGCTGCCTGTGCAGATCAGGCAGATTCTTGTGTCCGAGATCGATATACACGTGAAGTGCTCCAGGCGAAACAGTCTCGTTGTACAAAAGACCTATCGTCGTGTTATCCATATCAATGTGCATATCTGCATCGGGAGCCCAGGGTTGCATTCCTGTGGTCTCACACCATTCATGGATCACGCGGGTGTATGTTTTTGCGTTCATGTTTGATTGCCTTTGAGTCGTCGCTATGGCTACTTATTGGACTCCCTGTGCAGTCATGCTATGGCGCGTTGACTCCGGTGCTGATGGGACGGAAGTCTTGGCCGGAAAAGGCCATTGCATGATCCCGAGGATTCTTCAAGCCGCATTGCACAGGCTTTGTGCGCAAATTGTTCGTGTAGGCATGTATGCGCACACGAAGCGCGCTCGATGCACCTTGCGGGTGCTTTTATGGCCTTCTGCCGTGCCAAGCCGGCGGCCAAACAGGCTGTCGAAGCTGCGCGGCCTATACGACCGGATATGGCAGCATGTTGCGTTGCTTTTGACGACTACACCGCCCGCCACACCAGGCTGCCGCCCGTGCACAGCAGCACGGCGTACAACACCTGCATGAAGCGCTGCCGATCCAGTCGCAGGGTGATGTGATGCCCGAGGTACAGGCCCAGTGCCATGGCAGGCAGCAGGCACAGGACCAGCAGCAACAGGTCCATGTCGAAATAGCGTCCCGCGGCCACGAACAGGGCCACCCGGATGAACGAGCTGACCGTCAGGACGGCGTTTTGCGTGGCGCGCAACTGCAGGGGATCTTGCAGGCGGCGTGACAGGTAGATCGCGTACACCCATCCGCCGGCGCCGAACAGGGCGCTGAGTACACCACCGGCACCGCCAAACCACCAGGCCCATCGCGCGTGCAGCGGCGGTGAAGGTGCCTTGGGCCGCAGGCCGTTGAGCGCGTACAGCACGACAAATACGCCCAGCAACAGCATCAGCGTTCTGACCGGCACCGCGAACAGCACCCAGGCACCCAGGGCACTGCCGACGAGCATCGCAGGAACCAGTCGCCACAGCTCGTGGCGTTGTACTTGCGGCCCCAGGCGAAAGCCGCTGGAGCTGGCTGCAATGAAGTCCGTGAGCGCTAGGGCCGGCACCACGGTGGACACCGGCAGCACATGGGCCAGCACCGGCGCGGCCACCAGCGTGGTGCCGAAACCCACCATGCCGAACACCAGGTAGGCGACTACCAGCGTGGGTTCGGCAATCAGCAGGATTGCAAGATCAGGCGTTTACATCACCTTGGCGATGGATTCGCACACATAGGCGATGTTCTTGCTGTTCAGTGCGGCCACGCACATGCGGCCGGTGTCGGTGCCGTAGACGCCGAACTCGTTGCGCAGTCGCACCATCTGGTCCTTGGACAGGCCCGAATAGCTGAACATGCCGATCTGGTCGGTAATGAAGCTCATGTCCTGCTTGACACCGGCAGCCTTCAGGCCGTCCACCAGCTTCTGGCGCATGGCCTTGATGCGAACGCGCATCTCGGCCAGTTCCTCTTCCCACTGGGCGCGCAGTTCGGGCGTGTTCAGTACCGTGGCCACGACCGTGGCACCGTGGATCTGCGGGTTGCTGTAGTTGGTGCGGATCACGATCTTGAGCTGGCTCATCACGCGGTCCGCGTCGTCCTTGGTGGCGCACAGCACACTCAGGGCACCCACGCGCTCGCCATACAGGCTGAAGCTCTTGGAGAACGAGGTGGAAACAAAGAACTCCAGCCCGGCGTCGACGAACTTGCCGACGACCGCGCCGTCTTCCTTGATGCCGTGGCCGAAACCCTGGTAAGCCATGTCCAGGAACGGGGTGAGCTTGCGGGCCTTGACGGTGGCAACAACCTGGTCCCACTGGGCGGCGGTGATGTCATAGCCGGTGGGGTTGTGGCAGCAGGCGTGCAGCACGACGATGGTGCCTTCGGCCGCTGCGTTCAGGGCGGCCAGCATGCCGTCGAAGTTGATGCGCCGGGTGGCTGCGTCGTAATAGGGGTAGGACTCGACCACGAAGCCGGCGGCGGTGAACAGCGCGCGGTGGTTTTCCCAGCTCGGGTCGCTGATCATGACCTTGGCGGCGGGGGACAGCTTCTTCAGGAAGTCAGCGCCGATCTTCAGGCCGCCGGTGCCGCCGATGCCCTGGGCCGTGACCACACGGCCGCTCTTGACCGGTTCGCTGTCGGCACCGAACACCAGCCCCTTGACGGCCGCGTCATAGGCGGCCACGCCGTCCATGGGCAGGTAGCCGCGCGGCTTGGGCGCGTCCACCATCTGCTTCTCGGCGGTCTGCACGCATTTGAGCAGGGGCAGCTTGCCGTTGTCGTCGAAGTACACGCCGACGCCCAGGTTGACCTTGTTGGGGTTGGTGTCAGCTGCGAACTGTTCGTTCAGGCCCAGGATCGGATCGCGCGGTGCCATTTCAACGGCGGTGAACAAAGACATGAAATTCCTCTGGAGAGTTGTCAGTAGCGTGTTTCCCGGGGCTGATGTAGCCTTGCGGGTTATCCCTGATTTTACCCGGCCCCCAAAAGGCGGCCATGCCCGTGCCCATGCCAGAAATTGCTGAAGTCATTCCAGAAAAGCACAACGGCGAGTTCATCCACTTTCCCGATTCGCCGTTCGAGCTGTTCCTGCCGTACCCGCCGGCCGGTGACCAGCCCGCGGCCATCGAGAAGCTGGTGGAGGGTGTGCGCGACGGCGAAGTGTTCCAGACACTGCTGGGCGTCACGGGGTCGGGCAAGACCTTCACCATGGCCAACGTGATTGCGCGGCTTGGCCGGCCGGCGATTGTGTTTGCGCCCAACAAGACGCTGGCCGCGCAGCTGTACAGCGAGTTCCGCGAGTTCTTTCCGAAGAACGCCGTCGAGTACTTCGTTAGCTACTACGACTACTACCAGCCCGAGGCCTATGTGCCCCAGCGCGACCTGTTCATCGAAAAGGACAGCTCCATCAATGAACACATCGAGCAGATGCGCCTTTCCTGCACCAAGAGCATCCTGGAGCGGCGTGACGTGGTGATTGTGGCCACTGTGTCGGCCATCTACGGCATTGGCGAGCCCGAGAGCTACCACCGCATGGTGATGACGCTGCGCGCGGGCGACAGGATGAACCAGCGCGACGTGATCGGCCAGCTCATCCGCATGCAGTACCAGCGCAACGAGCAGGACTTCAGCCGCGGCAAGTTCCGCGTGCGCGGAGACACCATTGACGTGTTCCCGGCCGAGCACAGCGAACTGGCCATCCGCATCGAGCTGTTTGACGACGAAATCGAAAGCCTGCAGCTGTTTGACCCGCTCACCGGCCGCATCCGCCAGAAGATACCGCGCTTCACCATCTATCCGTCCAGCCACTACGTGACGCCACGCGACAAGGTGCTGGCGGCCGTCGAGACCATCAAGCTGGAACTGGACCAGCGCCTGAAGGAACTGGTGGGCATGGGCAAGCTGGTGGAGGCCCAGCGGCTGGAGCAGCGCACCCGGTTTGATCTGGAAATGCTCAGTGAGGTCGGGCACTGCAAGGGCATTGAAAACTACACGCGGCACCTGTCGGGTGCAGCACCCGGCGAGCCGCCCAGCACGTTGACCGACTACATGCCCCGTGACGCCGTGATGTTCCTGGATGAAAGCCACCAGATGATCGGGCAGCTCAGCGGCATGTACAACGGCGACCGTGCCCGCAAGACCACGCTGGTGGAATACGGCTTTCGCCTGCCCAGCGCGCTGGACAACCGGCCGCTGAAGCTGGAGGAGTTTGAAAAGCGCATGCGCCAGTGCATCTTTGTGTCGGCCACCCCAGCGGCCTACGAGCAGGCGCATGCCGGGCAGGTGGTGGAGCAGGTGGTGCGTCCCACCGGCCTGGTCGACCCCGAGGTGGAGATCCGCCCTGCGACCCACCAGGTGGACGACGTGCTGCAGGAAATCCGCATCCGTGTGGAAAAGCATGAGCGCGTGCTGATCACCACACTGACCAAGCGCATGGCAGAGCAGCTGACCGATTACCTGGGCGACAACGGAGTCAAGGTCCGCTACCTGCACAGCGACGTGGACACGGTGGAGCGGGTGGAAATCCTGCGCGACCTGCGCCTGGGCACCTTTGACGTGCTGGTGGGGATTAACTTGTTGCGTGAGGGGCTGGACATTCCTGAGGTGTCGCTGGTGGCCATCCTGGACGCGGACAAGGAGGGCTTTTTGCGCGCCGAGCGCAGCCTGATCCAGACCATCGGCCGGGCGGCCCGCAACCTGAACGGCCGGGCCATCCTGTATGCGGACCGTATGACCGATTCCATGCAGAAGGCCATTGACGAGACCAACCGCCGCCGTGCCAAGCAGGTGATCTACAACGAACAGCATGGCATAACGCCGCGCAGCATCGTCAAGCAGGTGCGTGACCTGATCGACGGCGTCTACAGCGAAAAGGCCGGACGCGATGCCGAAAAGCTGGAGCTCGAACGCGCGCGGGTCGAGGACATGTCCGAGAAGGACGTTGCCAGGGAGATCAAGCGGCTGGAAAAGCTCAAGAACTGGAGAAAGAAACTGGCGAAGGAATTGAAGGTCGAATCGGATATCGTCCTGCCGAAGATCTATCTGGGCCAGCTGGCGGAAAATCCACCAAAGAATAT
>CAZUJD010000028.1:15597-17264 GCA_964620025.1 uncultured Ramlibacter sp.
CGCGACCTCGAGTTCGAAAAGGCGGCCCGTGTCCGCGACCAGCTGGCGCTGCTCAAGCAGCAGGCCTTTGGTGCACCGGGGTCGGACAACGTCACCCTGCTGCAGCCCGGAAAGGCGGCTTGAGCACATCAAGGGAACTAACGCTGAGACTGCGCAGTCTACTTACCCGAGCGATTCAATGGGTTTTAGGGTATACTTGACCCAAACACTCAACAACAGCAACAAGCCAAGAACGATGAATGCCGGCCCCCAGTGGCGCCGGCAGGGGTCCGGCCGGTGGGCCGGGCAAGGGCGGAGACGGTCCCTGGTGGCTTGCCACCAGGGTAAGAAACCTAAGCGAAGCCAAGCAACAAGGAGCTAGCGATGCGTCTCACAACCAAAGGCCGTTTTGCGGTCACCGCCATGATTGACCTGGCCCTGCGCCAGAACAACGGTCCCGTTACCCTGGCGGCCATCAGCCAGCGCCAGCAGATTTCCCTGTCCTACCTGGAACAGCTTTTCGGCAAGCTGCGCCGCCACGAACTGGTGGAGTCCACCCGTGGCCCCGGCGGCGGCTATACGCTGGGCCGCAAGGCGGCCGACATCACGGTGGCCGACATCATCGTCTCGGTGGACGAGCCCATTGACGCCACCCAGTGTGGTGGCAAGGAAAACTGCCTGGGTGAAGCGGGGCGCTGCATGACGCACGAACTTTGGGCCGCGCTCAACCAGCGCATGGTCGAGTTCCTGGATTCCGTATCCCTGCAGAAGCTGGTGGATGAGCAGCTGGCCAAGGGCGTGCAGATCGAGGACAAGCCGGCCGTCAAGCGCGCCATCTCGAGCCAGCCGGTGGTCAAGCCCATCCGCATCAATGCACCCAATTCGGTCTTCGCTCTGGGCAACGCTTTCTCCAAATCCTGACCGCCCGCGTTTTCCGCCAGCCAAGACACAAGAGCCAGCCATGGACATGACCCCGCATTTCCCGATTTACATGGATTACGGCGCCACGACGCCGGTAGACCCGCGCGTGGTGGACGCGATGATTCCCTGGTTGCGCGAACATTTCGGCAACCCCGCTTCCCGCAGCCACGCCTGGGGCTGGGAGGCTGAGGCCGCCGTTGAAAAGGCCCGTACAGAGGTGGCCGAGCTGATTGGCGCCGACCTGCGCGAGATCGTCTGGACCTCCGGCGCGACCGAGTCCAACAATCTGGCACTCAAGGGCGCGGCCCATTTCTACAAGAGCAAAGGCAAGCACCTGATCACGGTGAAAACCGAGCACAAGGCTGTGCTGGACACCATGCGCGAGCTGGAGCGCCAGGGCTTTGAAGTGACCTACCTGGACGTCGAGGAAGACGGCCTGCTGGACTTCGGCAAACTGCAGGCGGCCATCCGTCCCGACACCATCCTCATCAGCGTGATGTTCGTCAACAACGAAATCGGCGTGATCCAGGACATCCCGGCGATTGGCGCAATGTGCCGCGAAAAGGGCATCATCTTTCACGTGGACGCCGCCCAGGCCACCGGCAAGGTCGCGATCGACCTGAAGGTGCTGCCGGTGGATCTCATGAGCCTGGCCTCCCACAAGACCTATGGCCCCAAAGGCATTGGCGCGCTGTATGTGCGACGCAAGCCCCGTGTTCGCCTGGAAGCCCAGATGCATGGCGGCGGACACGAGCGCGGCATGCGCT
>CAZUJD010000029.1:0-17245 GCA_964620025.1 uncultured Ramlibacter sp.
ACTTGCCATCCCAGGGCAGCTCGGCGCCGTCGTCGCCCACAATCTTCATGTCCACCCCGTAGATGGCCCTGCCCTGCTTGAGGCGGATCTTCATGCGGTCCGCCTCGGACATGGTCAGATGCTTGTTCTTGAGCGTGCACAGCGTGCCCAGCGGGCTCATCTCGGTCATGCCCCAGGCATGGAGCACCTCCACGCCGTAATCGTCGTTGAACGCGCTGATCATGGCCGGCGGACAGGCCGAGCCGCCGATCACCGTGCGCTTGAGCGTCGAAAACCGCAGGCCGGCAGGCTTCATGTGCCCCAGCAGCATCTGCCACACGGTGGGCACGCCGGCGGCGTAGCTGACCTTCTCGGCCTCGATCAGTTCATAGACCGACTTGCCGTCCAGCGCCGGGCCGGGAAACACGAGCTTGCACCCCGTGAGGGCGGCTGAATAGGGAATGCCCCAGGCGTTCACATGGAACATGGGCACCACCGGCAGCACCGAGTCGCGTGCCGACAGGCACATCACGTCCGGCAGCGCCGCCGCGTAGGCATGCAGGATGGTCGAGCGGTGGCTGTACAGCGCAGCCTTGGGGTTGCCCGTGGTACCACTTGTGTAGCACATGCTGGAGGCACTGTTCTCGTCAAAAACCGGCCATGTATAACATTCGGACTGGCCGGCCAGCACGGTTTCATAGCACTGCAGGTTGGGAATGCCGCAGTCTGCGGGCAGCTTGTCAGCGTCGCACATCGCCACCCAGGCCTTGACGGTCTTGCAGCGCGAATGCACGGCCTGAACGATGGGCAGGAAGCTCAGGTCGAAGAACAGCACCTGGTCTTCGGCATGGTTGGCTATCCATACGATCTGGTCGGGGTGCAGGCGCGGGTTGATGGTGTGCAGCACGCGACCCGAGCCACTCACACCAAAGTACAACTCCAGGTGCCGGTAGCCGTTCCACGCCAGTGTGGCAACACGGTCGCCCATGGCCAGCTTCATGCCGTCCAGCGCATTGGCAACCTGCCTGGAACGCGCGGCCACATCACGCCACGTGTAGCGGTGAAGATCGCCTTCAACGCGGCGGGAAACGATTTCGGCATCGCCATGGTGCCGCTGCGCAAAATCAATCAAGGACGAAATCAGAAGCGGCTGGCTTTGCATCAGACCCTGCATGTGTACTCCTTCAAAAACTGCGGAGTTTGCACGCATGCCGCCATGGCAGGCAAGGGATGTCGCCCCATTGACAGGTAGATTACTTCGTGAATTTTTCATTTGGCCCGATGATGGTCAGCTCCACGAAGCGTGATCCCTGGTGTGAATCCGGGCTGAATCCGATTTCGAATCCGCCCATGTTGAACGAAGACATGCCCTCCAGCGCGCTGATGAGCCTGGCGCGGGTCAGGTTGCGTCCGGCACGGCGCAGGCCCTCGACCAGGACGCGCGCGTTGATGTAGCCCTCAAACCCGAGGAATGACAGGTTGTCATAGCCCGCCTTTTTCATCGCCGCCCGGTAGTCCCGGGCCAGCGGCATGCTCAGGTTCCAGGGAAACGGCACGACGGACGTCACCACCACCCCGACGCCGTCCGGGCCCAGCGCCCGCAACGTGCTTTGCGTGCCCATGACCGAGAGCGTGTAAAAGCGCATGCCCTTGCGCACGCGGTTGTACGTCTTGATGAAGCTCACGGTAGCCGCGCCAGTGGTGATCATGATGATCACTTCGGGACGGCGGTCGTACAGCGTATTGACGGCCTTCTCGGCATCGGAGCCGTCAGGTTCGATCGACGCGCTGGCATAGGGCGTGATGCCTCGCCGGGACATGGCGCGCTCCATGCTGGACATGCCATCCTTGCCCATACCGTTGTTGATCCACAGCACTCCGATGCGCTGGACACCGATCGTGCCCAGGTGCTGGACAATCTTGTCGATCTCGTCGGCGTAGCTGGCCCGGATGTGAAACAGGTTCCGCATGGACGGCACTCGCACGGCATCGGCACCGGTGATCGGGCCGAACAGCGGGACCGGCGGGGTTTCCTGGCCCAGCATGGGCAGGATGCCCGCCACATTCGCCGTGCCGGTCAGGCTGTACAGGGCAAACACGCGGTCTTCGTCGATCAGCTGGCGCACCACCTTGAGCGTCTGCGCCGGCTGGTAGCCGTCGTCACGCACCACGGCGCGGATCTTCCGTCCGTGTATGCCGCCACGGGCATTGACTTCATTGAACAGGGCGGTGGCGGCGTTGACGATGTCAGGTGCCAATGCAGCCAGCGGGCCGCTCAGGCCCAGCGATTGCCCCAGCACAATTTCGGAGTCGCTCACGCCCGCTTCGGCAGCCTGCACGGCCTGCGGGAGCAAGCCTGCGGCCACCGCGCCCAGGCACAGGGCGCGTCGTGTTGAATCGGTCATCTCTGTCTCCTTGTGTGGCGATGCCGTTCAGGGCGTGCTGATGCGGGCTTCGGTCAGACTGGCGTCAAACACCAGCCGCGACGGCCACGGCTGCCAGGTTTTGCCCAACCCCGCATGGTTGGGGTCGCCGTTGCGGGCAAACGCGCCAAGCGTGGCCATCATGGCGCTGGACAGTGCCAGCCGGCCGGGCCGGTTGGCTGTGCTGTTGGTGGCGTTGGAGAACACCGAAGGCCCGAAATTGCCAAACAGGAAAGGCAGGTCGAACGCGTGGGCCGCGCCGTACACCGTGTTCCACGGCGCGGGCTCCTGTGCCCACGCAAACTGGTAGTACCAGACATTGGACTGCTGGGACTTCAGGGCATTCAGGACGCTGTCCCGGCTGGGCGCCATGAACGCCGCACCCAGCTGGTTGGTACGGGCGGTCCAGCCGGTTCCGGGCGTGGAGGACGGGGTGTAGGCCGCATCCAGAATATCTCCCTCTGTCAGGGTCGCAGGCGCGTCAGGGTTGAAACCTGCCATCATGGAAAAGCGCGTTGCGTCCGGGATCTTGAAGCCGTTGGGTCCGCCCAGCAGCGTAAGGAACGGCGCAAACAGCTTGCCTTCTTCAGACGTGTTGCCCGCCAGGACCGGTACCTTGTTGTAGCGGCCCGCGGCAAAGGCACCGATGGGATCGGTCGGCAGGAATTTTCCGTCGGGAATCGGCCCCGAGCCCGTCAGCCCGTTGGCCAGCAGCGTGGACAGAATGACCTTCGCGTCCTTTGCGCGCAGGTAGTCCGCGATCTGCGCGGGCGTCTGCGTCGCAACAAACGCCGCAGCACTGG
The DNA here is from genome assembly GCA_964620025.1 of uncultured Ramlibacter sp. Lineage (GTDB taxonomy): Bacteria > Pseudomonadota > Gammaproteobacteria > Burkholderiales > Burkholderiaceae_C > RAM1. Next base: position 3,206 of record CAZUJD010000029.1, read on the forward strand.
CTGCGTCTGCAGCCTTGCCGTCGGCAATGAGCAGGCGGGCGAGCAAGGCATTGCCCTGCGCAGCGTAGGTGCTGGCCGGATTCAGCGTGGGTATGCTGCCCGCCGGCAGGTTGCTGGCCAGCGAAATGCCGCCCGACAGCGGTACGGCCTTGTGGAACAGGCCGGCCGCGGCAGGCGCAGCCATCAGCGCCCAGACGTTGATCGCGCCTGCGGACTGACCCATGAGCGTGACGTTGCCCGCATTCCCCCCGAACACGGCCGCGTTGGCCTGCACAAAGCGCAGGGCCTGCGCAATGTCCAGCAGCGCGAAGTTGCCTGAATCCTCGGCACTGTCGGTGCCACCCTTGAGCTGGGCCAGATTGAAGAATCCGAGGGGACCCACCCGGTAGTTGGCCGTGACCACCACCGCGTTGGCCGCACGGGCCAGCGCTGCACCGTCGTAAACCGGATCGGCGGTGTATCCGGAGATGTTGCTGCCGCCATAGACGAAAAAGATCACCGGCAGGTCTTTGGCGTCGCCGGCCGGACGCCATACATTGAGCGTCAGGCAGTCTTCGCTGCCCACCGGGGTGTTCAGTGTGGTGGCAATGGTGGCGTCATAGGTGTTGTTGCTGCCGGGGCCGTAGATGCGGCCGTTCTGCAGGCAGGCATTGCCGAATTTCTGCGTATCCAGCACCGTGGTCCATGACGCCGGCGGCTGCGGCGCCTTCCAGCGCAGCGCGCCCACCGGCGGGCTGGCGTAGGGAATGCCCTTCCAGGCATAGGTTCCCGAGCCACCGGCATCATTGGTCCCCTTGACCACGCCGGTGCTCAGCTTTCGCAACTCGGGCCCGTCACCACCGGAGCCACCGCAGGCGGTCAACACCACACCGGCCAGGCCCGCGCCCACGACCGTCCACAACGACGTTTTGAACTTCATTCCATGTCTCCTCTTTGGGGTAAGTCTCAACTTGCACATTCCATCGAAATCACCTTGAATCGGCGTCGTGGAGCAGTTCCGTGCCCTGTCAAAAATTCTAGAAACACACCCCTGCGAAGGCGCTATCGCAACGCCGCCAATTCAATGACTTCACGACACCACACCGCATGAAAAGAACAAGCTCACTGACCTGGGTGCGCGGCGTCTGCGACATGTTTGCTTCACAGGGCATTGATGTGCCCGCCCTGTTCACGGACGCCGGGCTGGACCGTGCCCTGCTGCTGGACCCCGGCACCCGCTTTTGCGCAGACGACGTGTCACGCCTGTGGGAACTGGCCGTGCAGCGCAGCGGCAATCCCGCGCTGGGCATGGACCGCCAGCTCACGGAACGTTTTGTCAATTTCGACATGACGGGCTATGTGATGCTGGCCAGCCCCACGCTGAAAGCCGGCCTGGAATGCTTTTCCAAGTACCTGGCCGTGATTTCCGATGCCGCGACCTTCTCATTGCAGATCGAAGGCCGCAACGCCTGGTTGACGCTGGGGCATATCGGCAACACCCGGCCTGTGCCGCGCCAGCGCCAGGAGTACGGCCTGCTGGCCCTGCTCACGCTGTGCCGCTGGGTCACACGCCGTGAACTGCAGGCCCTGCAGGCGGAGTCGACATTTGCCGAGCCGGTCAGTCGCGCGCCCTATCAGACCGCGCTGGCTTGTCCACTGCGATTTGGCTGTGACAACACCCGGCTGCTGCTGTCAGTGGAGGACCTGCTCTCGCCCCTGCCCTCCAGCGACCCGGCCATGTTTGCGATGCACCAGCGGGTCATCGAGTCGCGGCTGCAAAGCCTGGGCAGCGCCGGCACCAGCCGCCGCGTGACGGAAGAAATCATTGGCCGGCTGCACCTGGGAGAGCCGCGCCGCGAAGACATTGCCGCAGGGCTGGCCATGGCCGACCGCACTCTGCAGCGCCGTCTGCACGAGGAACACACCAGCTTTGCGCAGTTGCTCGATGACGCCCGTTGCGATCTGGCGCGCAAGTACCTGGCTGAGCAGCGCTATTCCCTGTCACAGGTGGCCGACCTGCTGGGCTTTGCCGACCAGAACAATTTCTTCCGCGCCGCCCGCCGCTGGTTCGGCATGCCGCCCGGTGAGTACCGCCGCCAGGTGCTGCAGCTGGTGGAGTCATCCACCACAGCCGCAACGGCCTGATCCATGCAGTGCTCAAGTTCTGCCGCATGGATCCGGGGCCTGGTCGCGATGTTCAGTGCGCAGGGCCTGGACATGGCACAGGTTGCCCAGGCAGCGGCCATTTCGCCGGCGCGCTGGCAGCAGCCCGACGCACGCTTTCACGCCGACGAAGTTACGCGCCTGTGGAACGCGGCGATCAGCCAGTCCGGCCAGCCCTGCCTGGGCGTCGACTGCGACCTGATCGCCAAGTACGTCAACTTTGATGCCGTCGGATTTGCGGTGCTTGCCAGCACCGACCTGCGCCAGGGCCTGGACAGCCTTTCGCGCTATCTCGCGCTGATTTCCAGTGCCACCACCTTCGAGCTGCAGCTGGACGGCCCCGATGCCTGGCTGGCCATCGGACACACCGGCTACACGCAACCTGTGCCCTGGCAGCGTTCCGCCCATTCGCTGCTGACGGTGCTGACCTTGTGCCGGTGGGCCACGCGCCGGCCCATCGAACCGCTGCACGCCGAGTTCCATTTCCCGCAGCCCTGCGACCACGGCGCACTCGCCCGGGCCCTGAATTGCCCGGTCCGTTTCGGCTGCGCTGACAGCCGCTTCCTGCTGTCCGGGGCCGACCTGGCCCTGGAGATACCCTCGCGCGATCCGGTGCTGCTGAACCTGCACGAACGCGTCATGCAGGAACGCCTGATCAGCCTGGATGCCACCACGGTGCGCCAGCGCGTGCAGGACGAAATCCGTCGCTGGCTGCACCTGGGCGAACCGCGACGCCAGGACATCGCCGAACGCCTGGGCCTGACCGACCGCACGCTGCAGCGGCGCCTGAGTGCCGAGGGCGCGTCCTTCCAGCAGCTGCTGGATGACACCCGCCGCGAACTCGCGCGACTGCATCTGGCGGACCCTCAGCTGTCACTGGCCCAGGTGGCAGGCCTGCTCGGGTTTGTGGACCAGAGCAACTTCTTCCGGGCCAGCAAGCGCTGGTTCGGCATGCCGCCCAGCCAGCTGCGCGCCCGGCCAGTGCCAGGCGGCGTAACGTCCGGCTGAAACCTCATCCGTCCCTAACGGCCAGCCTCCTGGCGGAAGCGGTCCAGCGTGGCCTGCTGTTGGGCTTCTTCCTGCGCAAACAGACTGGTGGCTGTGGCTTCCCCGAAATGCCGGCGGCGCAACACAATCAAAGCGTCCAGCGTCTGTTGCGCCGCCTGCAGATCATTGCCCGGACGCGGTTGCTTCAGCAGCGCCTCCTGGGTTGCGGTGTAGGCCAGGTACTGGTGGAGCAATTGCAGTGCCTGCAGGGCCAGCGGACCGGGTAAACCCTCGCGCGCGGTGTCCTCCACCTGTCTGAGCTGCTCCAGGTCGTACTGCGGGGGCAACGTGTCCACCAGCGATTGCAACCGCTGCATCACCTCGCCGTCGATCATCAGCTGGTGCTGTGCATCGGTGCTGAAAATGGTGTTGCGGTCAGTCAGGCCGGCCGGGCGGATGGCCGACGGGTGCGTCACGGGCTGTCGCGATGCCGTCACCAGCAACGGGGCTGAAGGCCTGGCGTCGCCCGGCAGCGACCTGTGCCCGGGTGGATCGGGTGTGGCCGCCATCGCAGCCGCTCCCACATCTGTCTGGGGCTGAAGCATCCACCAGAGCACCACTCCCAAGGCCAGCAGTGCGCACGACAGGAACAGCACTTTCATCTTCATCGCCGGAAATTCTTGAAAAACGCCCAGGACATGCCGGTGGCATCGGGCCCGCGTTCGTCGCTGAACGGCAGCAGCGCCGGGCCGCCGCTCCAGGCATGGTTCATGCCCTCCACCGTCACCTTTTGCGCCACCATCACGCCACCCTTGTTGCGGAAGGTGGCCACGGTGTACATGCGCCCGCCGGATACCGGCGCGGCCTGACGTGTCACCGATGCCGGCACATAGGCCGCGGTGTTGTTGTCCAGGCCGTCATCGCCCAGGTCGTTGGTCTGCACAAACTGCTGCACGGTCTGGTCGCCGTTGATGGGGTTGACCACGATATCGTCGGTGCCATGGAACACCTGCGTGGGGATCAGGCGCCGCGGCGAGCCCGAGCACTTCCAGGCGTCGCGCCCCCGCACGTTCGGGTCATACGGGCTGCCCAGCAGCAACGATTCGGCTGACGTGACCACGCCCACGCCGGCCTTGTACATGCCACCCGAATGAACGGATGCTGCCGCGAACATGTCGGAGTAGCAGGCCGCCATGATCGACGTCATCGCACCACCCGACGAGATGCCCGTGACGTAAACGCGGGCGCTGTCCACGCTGTAGCGGCTTTTCACCTTGTTGACAATGCCCGCCAGAAGGGACGGCTCGCCGGAGCCGCGTTCCTGGTTGAACGAGAACATGAAATTCCAGCAGCGCTGGGGGTTGTCGGTGACGTTCTGGCGCGGATAGACCACGATGAAGTTTTCCCGGTCGGCCAGTTCATTGAAGCGGCTGACCGCCGCCATGCTGTTGGGCTCGCTCAGGCAACCATGGATCATCAGCACCACTGGCAGTGGCGTGCCGGCGCGGTAGTTGGTGGGCAGCCAGGTCTGGAATTCGCGCAAGCCCCAGATATTTCCGTAGGTGTCGAATTTCCATTGCCCGGCGTGGGCGGTGACGCTGGCCAGCAGGCCCAGAAGCGCGAGAAGGCCAGCAACAAGCTGGCGTGGCAGTGCATATGTCATGAGTTGTCTCCATGCCGCAATGGCGTTCTGTTGTTGAGGTACTGCACGGAAAACTGTAGGTGCTGCGGCCGGCGCAACGGCTATCCCTGGCGGCCAAAACACTGGCTTTGCAAGACAAGGTCATGCGTTGGGGACCTGGGCTGCACTGAGGGACAATCACGACATGCTTCACGATCAGACATCGCCCGTTACCCGCTTCCTGCTGGCGCAGCCCTGGTATGAAAGCCTGCCTGCACAGGTACGCGATCGAGTCGCGGGCAGGATGACGCTGCAGTCAGCGACCAAGGGGCAGGTCATGCTGCATTCCGGCGCTCCGGTGCAGGGCTGGCATGCCGTGCTGTCGGGGCTGGTCAAGCTGCAAAGCCAGTCAGACCAGGGCCGGCTGTCGGTGTTCCTGGGCGTGCAGGCAGGCGACTGGTTTGGCGAAGGATCGGCGCTCAAGAGCGAGCCGCGCCGCTATGACGTGGTGGCCCTGCGCGACACGCAGCTGCTGTGCTTGCCACGTGACGAATTCGACAACCTGCGTGCCACCAGCCTGCCGTTCAGCCAGTTCCTGGTGGCGCACCTGAACCTGCGTCTGGGCCAGGCCATGGCCATCATCGAAGCCGGACGCATCCGGTCGACCGAACAGCGTGTGGCGCTGTACCTGGGCAAGCTGTTCTGGCCCGGCCAGCGTCGCCTGAACCTGTCGCAGGAGGAGCTGGGCCATCTCATTGGCCTGTCCCGCCAGACAGTGAACAAGGTCCTTAAAACCTTTGAGCGCCGCAGGCTGGTCTCACTTGAATTTGGCCGGATCGACATCCTGGATGACCAGGGTCTCACTGCCGTCGCCCATGAGCCCCCGGATCAGGCCGACAGTGGCTTGAAATAGAGCGTCACGGTGGTGCCCTGCCCCACCTCGGAGCGGATCTGGATGGCGCCGCCCGCCGCCTGCATGACACGCTGGCAGAACATCAGGCCCATGCCGTTGCCGCCACTGTCCGCACGTGTGGTGACCGGCTCGTGCATCAGGCGCGACAGCACTTCGGCAGGAATGCCGGGACCATTGTCCGCAAACCGCATCCAGGGGCGCCCTGCGCCGTTCGCGTCAGTTTCGCCCTGACCGACTTCAATGCGCAGGCTGGCGCCGGGCTGGCCGCGCAACGCCAGCAGCGCATTCTTGGTCACGGTGCACAACACCAGATACAGCAGGTCGCGACGGCCCGGAAGCTGGAAATCGGACTCGATGCTGCTGCTCACGCAGTTGCGCTCGTTGTCCTCGAACGGAAATTCGTCCAGCAGCGCAGCCACCAGACCGCTGGCACTGACGGTCTGCGGCAAGGCGCCGGGATAGGCATCGCGCGCGGACTGCACAAACGTGGACACCAGGGACTGGCAGTACAGCGCCGCGCGCCCCGCGCGCTGCAACGCACCTACCAGCTGTCCCGGCCGGTCTTCGCTGAACAGCGCCACGCCCGCTGGGCTGCCGCTGCCAGGCGGCTGGTAGCGGTCGGCCACTGAACCGACGAAACCGCGGATGGTGCCCAGCGGCGTGTTGAGTTCATGCGCCAGAAAGCCCAGCGTCTCACGCAGGGCCGAGACCCGGCCTTCATTCATCGCGCGCTCGAAGGACTGCGCCCGGTGCAGTGCCAGTGCCTCACGCAGCGCCTCCCGCGTCAGCGTGTCGTCCAGCGGCTTTTCAAGAATGCGCAGGACCTTGCCCTGATTGACCGCGGCAATCGCCACGTCCTTTTCGGCATAGGCCGTTGCCAGCAGCCGGATGATGTGCCGGTGCTCGCGCTGCACCGCACGCAGCAGCTTCATGCCGTCGCGTTCGGGCATGCGGTAATCAGTGACCAGCACGGCAAACTCGTGCTCACGCTGGCCCAACACGGACAGGGCCTCGCCGGCGCCGTCGGCGGTCACGATCATGAACTCATCGCCAAAGGCCCGCGCAAACCATTTGCGCGAGGTCGCTTCATCGTCCACAAACAGGATGGCGCGGGGTTCTGCAAGTGTTTCGGGAGCAAACATGGTCAGTGCAATGCGGTGGGAGGTGGCAGTGATGTCAGATGGCGCGCAGGCCCGGCATGCCGCGGTCGTAGTTGCGCAGGGCGATTTCAGTGCGCGCGGCCAGCGCACGGATCTCGGTCGTCCAGTCGGCGCCGGTGGGCCAGCAATGGCCCTCAACCATGGGCACGTAGTAGCTGCGCACACGCCGGTACAGTGCCGCAGCGCCGGCTTCGCCGCTCATGCCCAGCAGTGAATGCAGCGTGTCCAGGCCGGCTTCCAGGTCGAGCCTGGCCACGGCTTCATCGAGCCGGTCCACCAGACGGGCCATCTCCGGCAGGTAGTCGCTCAGCAATTCCTCAATCATGCCCAGGCGCAGGTAGTTTTCAAGCCGGCGTGCATCCAGCAGGTCATTGACCGTGCCTGACAGTTCCGAGGCGACCTGCGCCTCAGGCCGCACAGCCCGCCCCGTCAACCGGCACAGCAAGGTGTACAGCCTGGCGACGTCAACGGGCTTGGTGATGAAGTCGTTCATGCCGGATTCCCGGGCGGCCTGCACCGTCAGGGGATCGGAGTGCGCCGTCAGGGCAATGATGGGCACGCCGGCGAAGTCCTGGTCGCTGGCGCGAATGGCACGTGCAGTATCCAGGCCGTTCATTCCGGGCATGTTGATGTCAAGAATCAGCACGCTCCACGACTGCCGAGTGGCCAGGCGATCCAGTGCCTCACGCCCGTGAGCGGCTTCCACCACCTCGGCACCCGCATGGCGCAAATGGGCCGCCACAGCCTTTCTGTTCCAGGTGCTGTCGTCGGCCAGCAGCACGATGCAACCGGCCAGCAGGTCGGCCCCGACGGCTTCCGGCGGGCGCTGCAGCGCCCGGCACAGCGCGTGCACCAGCACCAGCTGCTCGCTGGGTTTGCTGACAAAACCGTCAATGCCCGCCTTGCGGACCTTGACGCCGGCCACATGGGCCGGCTCGCTGGTGTGCGCCACCAGGGCTGCGTCGCGATTGAGCGGCACGGCCCCCTGCCGGACACGCCTGGCCAGTGCATAGCCGTCCAGCACCGGCATGTTCAGGTCCAGCAGGATCAGGTCGTAGCGCTCCCGGGCCAGCATCTGCAGGGCCCGCTGGCCGTCGGCGGCCTCGTCCAGCGTGGCACCCAGGGGGGCCAGCTTGTGGCGGGTGGTCAGGCGAACGGCGGCATCGTCATCGACAATGAGGATGCGCCGGCCCTTGAACGCATCACGCGCAGCCAGCAGTGCTGCCCGCTGGCTGGCGTCGGTTTCCTGCTGCGTCACCGGCGGGAAACTCAGCGTGAACTCGGTGAACTCGCCCGGCATCGAGGCGCATTCAATACGCCCGCCGAAAGAATGCATGACACGCTGGCAATAAGCCAGGCCCAGGCCGGTCCCACCGGACTTGCCCACCGATCGGAACGGCTCAAACAGGCCAGGCAGCACGTCCAGGGCGATGCCCGGCCCGCTGTCTCGCACGCGCACCTGGTGCTGCCCCACGATCAGGCATACCCGCGCGTGCGGATACTGGGCTCGGTAGTACAGCGCGTTCTTGATCAGGTTGAACAGCACGAACAGATAAGCTTTTTCGTCCCCGCGGAAGCGGAAGTCTTCCACCACCTCTACCTGAACGCTGCGCCGGGCGTCGTCGTCTTCGTAACTGTATTCCTGCACTGCCTTGCGCGTGGCCTCGGCTGCGGACAGGTGGGCAAAGCCGGCGGTATCCAGCGGTTTGGCATTGACTTCGTCCAGCGTCATGGCGATGACCTGCAACCCCCGGTTGACGGCAACCTCGCTTTCAGCCAGGTGACGGTAAAGCGCCTCGACTTCGCGGCCGCCCAGAGTCTGTGACCTTGCCTGCGCGCCGGGCGCAGGCAAGGCCTGCTGGATACTGTGCAAGCTGTGCCTGAGCTGGGACAGCGGGTGGCGCATCTCGTGGGCAATGGAGCCGGCCAGCGCCTGAGTGGCGATCAGCTTGCGCTCGGTATCGATCTGTTCGGTAGAGAATTTGAAGAGATTGCCGCCAATGACGATCAGGGCAAAGGCCGGCAATTGCGCCACCAGATCCATGGGAATACGCGGATCGGGCGTGATCGCCACATAAATGCCCGTCGCCATGGCCGTCCCCGCCACCAGCATGACCAGCGTGTTGCGCCAGTCGGTCAGCAGCACCAGGAAACACAGGGTAATGAAGGCGTTGGAGATGGCGGGGACGCCGCCACCGCGAATCAACGCGACTAGCGTGGTAAAGCATGGCAGGCAGTAAAGGAGAACAAGGTATGAATAGGCAATGTAGTGGCGCTTCAACTTCTCGGGCCACTGCTCCTTCATTACGAGGCCGAAAAAGAGAACAATGGCAACTCCACGCAATGCCAGATCATCGAAAAGCTGGGGATTGGGCCGTGTGAACCTGATGAAATAGAAAAGCAGACATGAAAACAGGCCCACGTAGCCCATGTACTTGAGCCTGGGTGGACCATAGGCGTGGTACGCCCGGTAGTGCTCATACAGCTCCCGCCATGCATTCATAACTTTCCTCCCTTGCAGTCCTGCCGCGACGATCGAGCGCGTCAACGGCGAACTGCTTTTCAGCGTCACTACCCGCCAATGCCATCAACACATCGGGTACTTCTCCGTAAATCAATGAGTACAACTCTCCTGCATTGTTCCATGCATCCGCAACAGCAATCTTGAATCCGAATCGTCGATAGAGTCGCGACAGCAATGGCGAGCATGTGGCAAACAGGCTATCTATTTTCTCTGTGCAAACAAGATGCAAAAGGGTAAGGAAGAGACATCGCTTGAGAACTCTAGATCCACTTCGATATTGCGTCGCAAGTACAAGCCTTCCTACTTCCCAACTGACCCCTGCCACGCTGAGCCCGTGTGCACGGATGATCTGCTCGCCGGGTGCAAGATCGATACCCATCGGAACCAGCCGGATGGTTCCAATGAGCTGCTCCCTCCATTCAAAACCGCCAACGACCCCAATCTCATCTCTTTTTTTTCAAGGGCCGCAAAACCCGGGGCATTCCTTGTGGTCCAAGGCAATCTCAAATCCTCGCGAAAATGCAACACCTGTGCTTTGGCCTCCACAGTACAAATATGACGGAATCTTATTTCCTCGACGGGAAGGTCCACCTTCTGAGCAACCTGCTTGCCTGAGTTGCGATCAAATGCCGGTGCTCCCCGGCAAAGAAGCGGCGAAGCCGGCGACAAGAACAGATTCATTTACAGCACTCCCTTCTTCAACAGGTGCCCGGGACAGGGGCATTCTTATTCAGCTTTTGTAACCGACAATTTACCTGTAGGGTACCAATGTGTCATGGGAAAGCCCCCTATTCACAGGATTCACCCCACCCGCCGCAAGCCAAGGCGAACCGGGGACAATGTCGCCATGAACAAGCCCGTAGAGAAGGATCTGGACCTTGACCTGGGCCTGGCCTGGCGCAACAGCTTTGCCGAGCTGGGGCCGGACTTTTACACGCCCCTGCAGCCCACCCCTTTGCCCGCCCCTTACTGGGTGGGAACCAATGCGGCCCTGGCCCGCGAGCTGGGTCTTGACGCGACCTGGCTGGCCTCCCCGGTCGCGCTGGATGCCTTCACCGGCAACCTGGGGATTGCCGGCACGCAGCCCCTGGCCAGCGTGTACAGCGGCCACCAGTTTGGCGCCTGGGCGGGCCAGCTGGGTGACGGCCGCGCCATCCTGCTCGGCGAGGCACAGACGCCCGCCGGCCCGCAGGAGTTCCAGCTCAAGGGCGCCGGGCTCACGCCCTATTCACGCATGGGCGACGGACGGGCGGTGCTGCGCTCGAGCATTCGTGAATTCTTGTGTTCCGAAGCCATGCACGGCCTGGGCATTCCGACCACCCGGGCCCTGTGCGTCACGGGGTCGCCGGCGCCCATCTACCGCGAAGAGGTGGAAACCGCCGCCGTGGTTACCCGCGTGGCCCCCAGCTTCATCCGCTTCGGTCATTTCGAGCACTTTGCCGCACGTGACCAGCTGGGTCCGCTGCGGGTGCTGGCCGACTACGTGATTGATCATTTCTATCCCGCCTGCCGCACCACGGACCGGCTGGGCGGCAATGCCTATGCCGCGCTGCTGGAGGCTGTGGCGGCGCGCACCGCCGCGATGGTGGCCCAGTGGCAGGCCGTGGGTTTTTGTCATGGCGTGATGAACACCGACAACATGAGCATCCTGGGTCTGACCATCGACTACGGTCCTTTCCAGTTCCTGGACGCGTTCATTCCCGGTCACATCTGCAACCACAGCGATCCCGGCGGTCGCTACGCCTACAACAAACAGCCCAACGTGGCCTACTGGAACCTGTTCTGCCTGGGTCAGGCACTGCTGCCGCTGATCGGCGAACAGGAACTGGCCCTTGCCGCACTGGAGCCGTACAAGGTGGTCTTTCCGCGCGAGCTGGAGGGACGCATGCGCGCCAAACTGGGCCTGGCCACCGCGCGTGACGGTGACCGCGAGCTGATGGAGGGCATCCAGAAGCTGATGGCCACCTGTGCGGTGGACTACACCATCTTCTGGCGCCGGCTGTCGCATGCCGTTGCTGACGGCCGGTTCGAGCCGGTGCGCGACCTGTTCGCAGACCGGGCCACGCTGGATGACTGGCTGGCCGGCTACGCCGACCGGCTCGCACACGAGCCTGCAGGGCAGGCAGCAGCCTTGATGCTGCGCACCAACCCCAGGTACGTCTTGCGCAACCATCTGGGCGAACAGGCCATCCGGCAGGCGAAACTTGGCGACTTTTCAGAGGTCAACACCTTGCTGGCGCTGCTGCAGGCCCCATGTGACGAGCATCCGGGCCTTGACGACCGCGCCGGCTTTCCGCCCGAATGGGCATCCACCATTGAAATCAGCTGTTCATCATGAGCTTCAAGATCCAGAAAACCGACGCCGAATGGAAGGCCCTGCTCGCGCAAAAGGGGGCCGAGCCCCTGGCATTTGACGTTACCCGGCACGAAGCCACCGAGCGCGCCTTCACCGGCAAATATGCCGACCACAAGGAAGCCGGCACCTATGCATGCATCTGCTGCGGCAAACCGCTGTTTGATGCCGCTGCCAAATACGATTCGGGAACTGGCTGGCCCAGCTACTTCCAGCCGTTGGCGCCCGATGCGGTTGAGACCAAGGTGGACGGCCTGCTGTGGATGAAGCGCACCGAAGTGCACTGCGCTGATTGCGGCGCTCACCTGGGCCATGTGTTTGAGGACGGCCCGGCGCCCACCGGCCTGCGTTACTGCATGAACTCGGCGTCCCTGGATTTCAAGAAACCACAAGCATGAAACTGCTGATCGACTTTTTCCCCATCATCCTGTTCTTTGTCGCATTCAAGTTTGCCGACATCTATGTAGCCACCGGCGTGGCCATTGTGGCCACCATCGCCCAGATCGCCTACCTGCGTTACAAGGTCGGCAAGGTCGAGCCCATGCAGTGGGTCAGCCTGGGGGTGATCGTGCTGTTTGGCGGCGCAACCATCATTGCCCACAACGAAACCTTCATCAAATGGAAGCCCACCGTGCTGTACTGGCTCATGGGTGGCGCCCTGCTGGTGGGTCAACTGCTGTTCAGAAAGAACCTGCTCAAGACCCTGATGGGCGCCCAGATGGACCTGCCCGACGAGGCCTGGCGTGTCATGAACTGGAGCTGGACGGGCTTCTTTGCAGTCATGGGCGCGATCAATCTCTGGGTCGCCTACACCTTTAACACCGACACCTGGGTCAATTTCAAGTTGTTTGGCGGCCTGGGACTGATGGCCGTGTTTGTGGTTGGCCAGGCGCTGTACCTGGGCAAATACCTCAAGTCCGACGAGGATTCCGCTGCGCCCAAAGAGGCCAACAAGCCATGAGCACCGGCGTGACTGCCGCCGCCATGCAGGCGCGGCTGGCGGAACTGTTGGCGCCCACGGCGCTCGAAGTGCTGGACGAAAGTGCCGCGCATGCGGGTCATGCAGGCGCTGACGGCACCGGTTCCGGCACCCATTTCCGGGTGCGGATTGCTTCACCTTTGTTTACGGACAAGCCCCGCGTGGCGCGGCATCGCCTTGTGTATGATGCGCTGCAAGTTTTTATCGACCGGGGCGTGCATGCTCTCGCGATCGAAATACTCTGAACCTCAGGAAACCCCTATGAAGAACCGCTATCTGACCGCTGTTGCAGCGGCTGCCCTGGTCACTGCATTCGCCCTGCCCGCCGCGGCGCAAAACCTGGCCATCGTCAACGGCAAGCCGGTGCCCAAATCGCGCGCCGACGCGCTGGCCCAGCAGATCGCCAAGTCCGGCCGCCCTGTCACGCCCGAGATGCAGGGCCAGCTCAAGGACGAAGTGATCGCCCGCGAGATCTTCATGCAGGAAGCGCAAAAGCTTGGTCTGGACGCCACGGAGGACTACAAGAACCAGATGGATCTGGCCCGCCAGACGCTGCTGATCCGCGAGCTGTTTGCCGACTACCAGAAGAAAAACCCCGTGACTGACGCCGACATCAAGGCCGAATACGACAAGTTCGTCGCAGCCAACGGTGGCAAGGAATACCGTGCCCGCCACATCCTGGTCGAGAAGGAAGACGAGGCCAAGGCCATCATCGCCAGCCTGAAAAAGGGCGGCAAGTTTGACGAGATCGCCAAGAAGCAGTCCAAGGATCCGGGCTCCGGAGCCAACGGCGGCGACCTGGACTGGGCCAATGCAGCCAGCTACGTCCCCGAGTTTTCGGGCGCCATGATCAAGCTCAACAAGGGCCAGACGACCGACACGCCGGTCAAGAGCCAGTTCGGTTTTCACGTGATCCGCCTGGACGACGTTCGCGAAGCCCAGTTGCCCAAGCTGGAAGAGGTCAAGCCGCAGATCGCCCAGCAGCTGCAGCAGCAAAAGCTGGCGAAGTTCCAGGACGACCTGCGCGCCAAGGCCAAGGTCGAATAAGCGGTCTTTGACGTTGGATGAAGGCGGCCTGCGGGCCGCCTTTTTTCATGCGGCCAGTGTTTTGATGGCCATCAGCGCCCCGATCATCACCGGCTGGTGCAGCATGTACCAGCTCAGGCTCCAGCGGCCCAGCCACGTAAGCGGCGTGGCGCCCGCCGGCAAGGCAACCGCCACCCAGCCCGGCCGCCGCACCAGCAGCCACCGCCCGGCCGCCATGCCCCACCACATGACGCCCAGCCAGGGCAGCAGCGGCACGTAGTCTTCGGTGATGGGCTTGCGCCCGATCAGGCCCAGCCAGTTCAGCGCCGGTGTGT
>CAZUJD010000030.1:0-17233 GCA_964620025.1 uncultured Ramlibacter sp.
GCACGCGGATGAAGCCCTCGACCAGCGGCCCGAAGCCCTTTTGCACCTTCTCGTTGCCAGTGGCCGAGAGCGTGGCGATGCTGCGGCCATGGAATGCCTTTTCATACACCACGATCTCGGGCCGCTCAATGCCCTTGTCGTGGCCGTATTTGCGTGCCAGCTTCAGTGCTGCCTCGTTGGCCTCCAGGCCGGTGCAGCAGAAAAACACATTGGTCAGCCCGGACAGTTCCACCAGTTTGGCCGCCAGCTTTTCCTGGTTGGGCACGTGGTAATAGTTGGAGCTGTGGATGATCTTGGCGATCTGGTCCTGCAGGGCAGGGACCAGTTTGGGGTGGTTGTGGCCCAGGGTATTGACCGCAATGCCGCCCAGACCGTCCAGGTACTGCTTGCCGTTCACGTCCCACACGCGGGCACCCTGGCCATGCGACAGCGCAATGGGCACGCGGCCGTAGGTGTTCATGGTGTGCGGCGAAGATGCTTCGATCAGGGCAGTCATGGATCCTCCAAAAAAGCAAAGCGGCCCAACGAGATTGGGCCGTTGAGCTGCGATTTTAGGCGTACGACTTGCTAGCTTCCTTGACAATTCCGCATCAAAGCAATGCCGGACAGCCCGGCCGCGCGACAGCAGACTGACAGTTCCCAACTCTTATATAAGATAGAATACTTGTGCGCCGCAGCATCAGTGATCCTGGTGCCGGCATTTCCCTCCAGACCGCCTCTACCCGATGGTTTCCAGCTCCGCCAAAGAAGTCTTCATCCAGGGCCTCACCCGGGACGGCAAGACGTTTCGTCCCAGCGACTGGGCCGAGCGGCTGGCCGGCGTCATGAGCTCATTCCGGCCGGGCGGCGCGCAGCCGGGCAGCCACCTGGGGTATTCGCCGTGGTGCGTGCCGACCGTGATCAACGGCGTCAAGTGTGTGGTGGTGAACCGGGAACTGCGCGAGCATGAGCCCATGGCCTGGGATTTCTGCCTGAATTTCGCGCGTGACAACGACCTGCAGGTGGCCGAAGCCTGTCTGATGCCCGACAACAAGGCCTGACAGGCCGATCCCGTCTCCTGCCCGCATCCGGGCAGATCAACCAGTCAGGGAAATCCGCATGCCTGATTGCACCGGCCAGGGTGGCGTTGGCTGCCTGGTCGAGGCCGCTGGAGGCACCGACGGAGTCAACGCAGTAACCGGCTCGGCGGACCCGGTGCGGAACACCTGTACCGCATGGGCCACGCGATCCACCTGCTCACGCATGCGCATGGCGGCCGCTGCACTCTGTTCGACCAGCGCAGCGTTCTGGCGCGTCATCTGGTCCAGTTCGTTGACCGTGCCGTGGACCTGGGCCAGGCTTGCGCTTTGCTCGGCTGCACCGTGGCTGATCTCGCTGACCAGGTCGTTGACGCGCTGGACGCTGGCCACGATTTCCTGCATGGTGGCGCCGGCCTGCGCGACCAGCGCTCCGCCACCGCGCACCTTGTCCACGCTGTCCTGGATCAGCGTACGGATTTCGCTGGCGGCCTGGGCGCTGCGCTGGGCCAGGCTGCGCACCTCGCCCGCCACCACGGCAAATCCCCGGCCCTGCTCGCCGGCGCGCGCTGCTTCGACCGAAGCATTCAGCGCCAGGATGTTGGTCTGGAAGGCGATGCCATCAATGACACCGATGATGTCGGCGATCCTGTGGCTGCTGTCCGAGATTGCGTTCATTGTCGTCACCACGTCGTGGACCACATGGCCGCCACGCTGCGCCACTTGCGCCGCCGAGCCGGCCAGCCGGTTGGCCTCCTGAGCGGCTTCGGCGTTCTGGCGGACATGGGCCGTCAGTTGTTGCATGTTGTCGGCCGCCTGTTGCAGGTGTCCTGCGGCCAGTTCGGTACGCTGCTTCAGGTCCAGGTTGCCGCTGGCAAACTCGCTGCTGGCCTGCTGGATGCTGCCCGTGCCTTCGCGCACCGTGCTGACCGCTTCGGCCGTACGCGCCAGCATGGCCTTCAGTTCGCGGGCGAGCGACGCTTGTACCTCGATGCCCCCGGTGTCCAGCACGATCTGGGTGGGGTGCTGCATGTGACGGGCCAGCCAGGCCACTTCGGTGCTGCTGCGCATGCTGGCGGCCAGCCGGACCACAAAAAACAGTTCAAACAGGGTCTGCACCACGACGTATGCGGCGTGGGCCAGGATGGTCGCGAAATGGGGTTCGCTCAGGCAGTACAACCCCCATCCGGCGGCCTGCAGGCGGTCAAAACCGACGTGGTGCATCGCGAACAGCGTAGCTGACAGCAGAATGGGCCGCCAGTCGAGGTAGGCCATCAGCAGCGCCAGTGTCACGAAAACGCCGAAGTGGGTTTCACGCAGTCCGCCCGAGGCCTGGATCTGCAGCATCACCAGCGCGCTCAGGGAAGCG
Organism: uncultured Ramlibacter sp.; assembly: GCA_964620025.1. Classification (GTDB taxonomy): domain Bacteria; phylum Pseudomonadota; class Gammaproteobacteria; order Burkholderiales; family Burkholderiaceae_C; genus RAM1. Next base: position 2,386 of record CAZUJD010000030.1, read on the forward strand.
GCCATCAGCAGCCGGGCAGCCGGTGTACCACCTGCCACAAACCAGCCCAGCACACCGGGTAGCACGAGTGCCAGCGTCCATCCCAGGCCGGCCGCGGCCGTCAGCCCGGGGCGTTCAAAGCCCATGACAATGCCGATCGCCGTGAACCCGTACACGAGCAGGGCGGCCAGCATGAGCCGGTCTCCCCGTGCGTATTGCTCGGACAGGCTGTCGGGTGCGGTCATCGGCGAGGGGCGTGTCATGAGCAGGGGCGTCTTGGCAGGTAACGTTATCCCCTTGGAATCGGCCGATTTCGCGCCGACTTGAGCGCGCCGGACATGAAAAAACCGCCCGAAGGCGGTTTTCACTTTTTTGCTGGCAGCGCACCCGTTTCAAACGGCGGGTTGAAGGTCAACCCGGGCTGGTGCCTGATGTATCAGGCGGCGGTGGCCAGGGCTTTCACCTTGGCAGACAGGCGGCTCTTGTCACGGGCAGCCTTGTTCTTGTGGAAAATGCCCTTGTCGGCCACGGTGTCGACAACGGATTGGGCCTTGGCAAAAGCTTCGGTTGCCTTGGCCTTGTCGCCAGAGGCAACGGCCTTTTCGACGTTCTTGACGGCGGTGCGGTATTTGGAGCGCAGCGAGGTGTTCGCGGCGTTGAGTTTGACGTCCTGACGGGCGCGTTTGCGGCCCGACGCCAGGCGCGGGTTCTTCTTTTTGGGTTTGGCTGATGCCATGATTTGGTTCCTTGGTGTTCGAGGATGATGCCAGCAAAGCCCTCCATTATAGACCAGCTACACTGCACCGGTGAGCCTGTTCAAAGCCGCCTCTACCGTCTCCCTGCTGACCCTGGCCTCACGCGTCACCGGGCTGGCGCGTGAACTGCTCATGGCGTCGGCTTTTGGTGCCAGTGCCCTGACCGACGCGTTCAACGTCGCTTTCCGCATTCCCAACCTGCTGCGGCGCCTGTTTGGCGAGGGCGCCTTCAGCCAGGCGTTTGTGCCCGTGCTGGCTGCTTCGCGCCAGAAAAATGGCGACGAAGCCACCCATCTGCTCATCAGCGCCGTGGCCACGGTGCTGGCCTGGGCACTGCTGCTGACCTGCGTGGTGGGGGTGGCGGCGGCGCCCATCCTGGTCTGGGCGCTGGCCAGCGGCCTGAAGCAGGACCCGCAGGGCTTTGAGGCCGCCGTGCTGATGACGCGCTGGATGTTCCCGTACATCGCCTGCATGTCGCTGGTGGCGCTGGCGGCCGGGGTGCTCAATACCTGGAAGCGCTTTGCCGTACCGGCGGCCACCCCCGTGTTGCTGAACGTGGCGATGATTGGCGCCGCCTGGTGGGGGGCGCCCTGGTTTGCCAGCCTGGGCATTCCACCCATCTACGCCATGGCTGCGGGCGTGATGGTGGGCGGTCTGCTCCAGCTGGGCGTGCAGGTTCCTGCGCTCAGCCGGCTGGGCCTGCTGCCGCGCATCGGCCTGGGCTGGGCTGCGCTGCGCGCCGCCTGGCGGGACGAGGGCGTGCTCAATATCACGCGCCTCATGTTGCCGGCGCTGCTGGGTGTGGGGGTGGCCCAGGTGTCGCTCATGATCAACACCCAGATCGCGTCCTGGCTGGCCACGGGCAGTGTGACCTGGCTGGGTTATGCCGACCGGCTCATGGAATTTCCGACCGCACTGCTGGGCGTGGCCCTGGGTGTGGTGCTGATGCCCCAACTCGCGTCGGCCCGCGCCGCAGATGATGCACAGCGCTATTCGGACCTGCTGGACTGGGGCCTGCGCCTGGTGGTGCTGCTGGCTGTGCCCACATCGGTGGCGCTGCTGACCTTCTCCACCCCGCTGGTGGCCACGCTGTACCACTACGGCGCCTTCCGCGACAGCGACGTGGCCCAGGTTTCGCTGGCGCTGGCCGGCTATGGCGCCGGCTTGCTGGGGCTGGTGGCCATCAAGGTGCTGGCGCCGGGCTTTTACGCCAGCCAGGACATCCGCACGCCGGTGCGCATCGCCATCGCGGTGCTGGTCATCACGCAGCTGTTGAATATCGCGCTGGTACCGCTGCTCAAGCACGCCGGCCTGGCCCTGTCCATCGGCCTGGGGGCCATGATCAACGCGGGCTGGCTGCTGGTGGGTCTGCTGCGCCGCGGCAGCTACCGGCCTGCGCCAGGGTGGTGGGCGTTCAGCCTGCAGGTGGTGGCCGCCAGCGCCTTGCTGGCGGTGTTCCTGATGTGGGCGGCCCAGGCATTTCCATGGATCGAACTGCGCGCGCAGGGCTTTCGGCGTGCGGGCCTGCTGGCCCTGATGATTGCGGGCGGCATCACGCTGTACTTTGCGTCCTTGCTGGCCGCCGGGCTGAAGCTGAGGCAGTTCCTGCGCCGCTAGGTCTTGCCCGCCAGGTTGACGGCCGGCACGCAGTCCACTACAAATACCCATGGGCCTCAGCCTCAGCACACCCTCACCGCTGGAGTACTTTGCCTCGCTGGTCCAGAGCGACGAGCACTTTCCGTTGCTGGAAGCCGCGGTCAGCCTGGCCCAGGACGAATACCCCGACCTGGATGTGCAGCAGGTGCTGGGCGACGTTGACCAGTTGCTGGCCCGGATCAAGCGCCGCCTGCCGGCTGACGCCGCGCCGTTGCACCGGCTGCGCACACTCAACCAGTTCTTCTTTCGCGATCTGAGCTTCGGCGGTAACGTCAACGACTATTACGACCCCGACAACAGCTACCTGAATGCCGTGTTGCGCACGCGCCGGGGCATTCCCATCTCGCTGGCCGTGCTGTGGATCGAACTGGCGCAGGGTTTGGGCCTGCACGCCCGCGGCGTGGGCTTTCCGGGGCATTTCATGATGAAGGTCAACCTGCCCAAGGGGCAGGTTGTGATCGACCCGTTCACCGGCCAGTCACTCAGCCGCGAAGAGCTGTCGGAGCGGCTGGAGCCTTTCAAGCGGCGCAGCGGCCTGGTGGACGAATTTGAGGTCCCGCTGGGCCTGTACCTGCAGGCGGCGCCGGCGCGCGACATCATTGCGCGCATGCTGCGAAACCTCAAGGAAATCCACCGCACCCAGGAAGACTGGCTGCGCCTGATCGCCGTGCAGAACCGGCTGGTGGTGCTGCTGCCCGAGTCATGGTCGGAATACCGTGACCGCGGCCTGGCCCATGCCGAGCAGGGTCACACCGCGCTGGCCGTGGACGACCTGGAAACCTATCTGGTCCATGCACAGGATGCGCTGGATATCGACGCCATGGCCGACCGTGTGGCCGCGCTTCGGCGCGAAATGAACTAGACGCCCCGCTTGAGGAACTGCGGAATCTGCTGCGCTTCGGCAGGGCTGGCAGCACGCGGCAGCGACGGCCGGTTGACCGGCTGGGCCGGTACAGCGGCCGGCCGGGCAGACGCAGCAAAGGCCGACAGACGCCCGCCATGGACCAGGGATTCCTGGGCCGGCATGAGGCTGGCGGGACGAGAATTGCCCAGCCGTGAAGGCGCCGCCGTGGTTTGCACCGCCACACGCGTGGCCGGCACAGGCCGGGTGACCGGTACGGCGCGCGTCAATGGCGAGGGGTCGTTCGCCGCCTGCACCGGATTGAGCAGCGGGGTCATCCAGTCAAGGATCGGTTGCCATTGCGCCAGGTCAGTTGCGGCCTGGCTGGGCGTGAGGTCGAAAATCGTCAGTCCGCGCTCCAGGCAGCGTACGTACACCTGGGTTTCGCGCAGTACGCCCAGGAAGGGCAGCTTGATGCCGTCGGACCAGTCGCGCAGCACCTGCCCGGCCGAGGTGCGCCCGTCTATGCGCATGCCTACCGTGGCCAGGCGGCAGCGGCCGCTGGCGACCCGTGGCAGCGCCATCAGCTCGGCATGACAGGCGGCGGCGGATTCGCGGTCAAACACCGAATGGCACACCGGCATGATGATGGCATCGGCAAACATCACCACGCGGGCCAGCTCGAAACCGTGCAGACCGCCGGGCGTGTCCAGCACCACATGGGTGATGCCCGTTGGTACGCGCAGAACGTTCTTCTGGTCCATGGCCCAGGGCGCCACGGCGGGCAGGGCCGGATCGCGGCGCTTGAGCCAGGTTCGGCTGGATTGCTGGCGATCGACGTCGCCCAGCATCACCGAATGCCCCTGGCGCGCGCACCACACCGCAATGTGGGCGGCCAGTGTGCTTTTGCCACTGCCGCCCTTGCGGTTGACCACTGCGATAACCGGCATCAGGACGCTCCAGGTTTGCGACGGGAGATACAGTTTGGTACAGGTTAGCGCGAAAGTCCATAACCGGCGAGCCCTGATCGCTAGGGAATTTGTAGCAAAGCAACGTTTCAGGCCGACAGCCGCCGTGCAGATGGGGTGCCTTGCGGACCAAAACGGTGCCAGGTGCGCCGCAACTGGGTGTCCGAGCTGAAGCCGGCCAGAGCCGCAGCCTGTGTCACGTTCATGCCCGCATCCAGCGCAGCTTGCGCCGCTGCCAGCCGGATGCGGCGCAGGTACTGCAGCGGCGCAATGCCGGCATGTTCTATGAACAGCCGGGTGAGATGGCGCGCAGAGGTGTGTGCCACCCCAGCCATGCGCGCAACAGTCCAGCCTTCCTGTGGCCGCAGGCTCACGGCGTCCTGCACCCGGTGCAGGGCCGGATGCAGGTGGCTGCGGTAGGCCAGGAATGGCGACAGTTCCGGAGCCCCGGGGCCGCGCCGCATGGCCACCACCATGGTTTGAGCCACCTGGGCTGCCAGTGCCGGGCCGCAGGTGTCCCCAATGCGGTGCAGCAACAGGTCAATGCCGGTGGTCACGCCGGCACTGCTGAACACCGGCGCGTCCTCGACGAATACCCGGTTGGACACCACCTGGCAGGCCGGTTCCACCGCCGCAAGCTCGTCCAGGTGCTGGTGGTGTGTGGTGACGCTGCGTCCGGCCAGCAGGCCGGCATGGGCTGCCAGCACCGAGCCGGCGCACACGGTGACCAGTTCCAGCGAGCCGGCGGCCAGCCGCAGGCCACGCAACCAGTGCAGGGCCTGGCGCGCGGGAGTGCCCTCTACCGCGATTCGCCGGCCGGGCTGGCCCACCAGCACCACCCAGGCGGGTGCCGGCAGCATCGCCGGTAATGGCGCCAGTCCGCTCAGGCGCACACCTACCGAGCTGACCGACTCGGTCTGCGGGCCCACAAAATGCAGCTCGAACCGTGGCGGCAACCCCTGCGCCGCCAGGGCCTGATTGGCCATGCGCAGCGCTTCGGCCGGACCGGCCCAGTCCAGGATCAGGCTGTCTTGCAGCAGCACGAACAGCACATGGATGGGCGCCGGCATCGCGGCGGCCGGCGGGAAGGTCATGCCGTTGTCGCGTCGCAGTGCTGCAGGGCCTGGTCGACATCGCAGACCGTGGCGAACCTGCCCTTGAGCACGGCAGCGGTCCGTGCCTTGATGTCGGACACGTGCAGGGGCGATCCGTCTTCATGCTGCATGTCGAAGCTGAGAGTGGCATCGGTCACGAAATCCACCGCGTAGCCAAGGTCAGAAGCGTGGCGCGCGGTGGTCTCGCAACACTGTTCGGTACGGATGCCGCTGACCAGAATGCGGCCGATGCCGTTTTGCGTGAGCCACACATCCAGCCCGGTGCCCACCAGTGCACTGTGCCGGTTCTTGTGGAACGTTGCCACGGTCTGCACAGGGGCCAGTCCTTCCAGGGGGCGAACATGGCCTGATTCCACCGCAAACGGGTTGTCTGCAGACCGGGGGCCGTCCACATGAAAAATCCGCACCACCGGTACGCCGCGTGCCACGCAGCCCTGGATCAGGGTGTTCTGGGCTTGCAGGTAAGGCCCCAGGTCGCGCGGGGTGAAATAGGGGCGCTGGCGGAACGATTCCTGGATATCGATCAAAAGCAGACAGGGTTTCATGAAAATTCCTTGGCATGTGAGGTGTAGGAAGCCCTGATTTTGCGTAGATGGCCGCTGTCGGGCCAGCCGTGACAAGCCGCATTTCGATCATTTCAGGACATCATGAGGCAAAGACTAGAATTTGCCCTGGTTTCAGGGGTTTGCAACCCGTCTTCTTCCTCACTCTCCCGCATGTCCATTTCAGCCCCCGTCCACCCGCCATGCCAGGCATGAAGCAGATCGCGCTGGACATCGGCCTGGCCGCCGGCCCCACGCTGGCCAGCTATTGCGCAGGCCCCAATGAAGCTGCGCTTCGCCATCTGCAACTGTGGGCGGGCAGCCCCACCCGGTCGCCCGTGCCGACCTACCTCTGGGGTGCAGGCGGCAGTGGCAAAACCCATCTGCTCAAGGCCGTGCGAGAAGCCTTGCGCGAGCAGGGGGCCAGCGCCGGCTGGCTGGATCCGTCGGTTGCCGAGCCGCCCGAGTTCAACGATGCCTGGGCTGTGGTGCTGATGGATGACGTGCATCTGTACACCGCCGTGCAGCAGCACGCGGCCTTCAACTGGTTTGTGAATGCGCAAACCCTGCAGCGCGGTGTGCTGGCCGCCGGCGACCTGCCGCCCGCAGGCCTGAAGCTGCGCGAAGACCTGCGCACCCGTCTGGGCTGGGGCCATGTGTTCCAGCTGCAGGTGCTGACCGAGCCCGAGCGCCGTGCCGTGCTGCGCCAGGCGGCCGACGCGCGGGGGGTGTTTCTGGGCGACGAGGTGATGGACTTCATGCTCACGCGCTTTTCACGTGATCTGGGCAGCCTGATGCAGTTGCTGGAGCAGCTGGACGGTTATGCCCTGCAGACCAAGCGGGCCATCACCATCCCGCTGATCAAATCGATGCTGGAGGATGAGTGAGTAATCCCAAGCCCAGGCTTGCCCTGTTTGACCTGGACCACACCCTGCTGCCGATTGACTCGGACCATTCCTGGGGCGTGTACACCAGCGCCATTGGCTGGACCGACCCGGTCGAATTCAACCGCCGCAACGACGAGTTTTATGCCCACTACAAGGCCGGCACGCTGGACATCCATGACTACGTGCGCTTTGCCACCGACGCCGTGCGGCTGAAGGGCGCCGACGCGGCCGCCAGGGCGCACGACGGCTTCATGCAGCAGGTGGTGCTGCCCGAGCTGCGTGACGACGCCCTGGCGCTGGTGCGCGCCCACCAGGCCGCCGGCGACCAGGTGGTGATCGTTACCGCCACCAATGAATTTGTCACCCGTCCGATCGCCCGGGCCTTTGGGGTCGACGAACTCATTGCCGTGTCACTGGTGCGCGGACCGGACGGCTGGATCACCGGAGAGATCGACGGCGTACCCTCGGCCCGGGAAGGCAAGGTCACGCGGGTGGAACAATGGCTGGCCGCGCACGACCTGTCCTGGGGCACGGTACACACCACGTTCTATTCCGACTCGATCAACGACCTCAGCCTTCTGGAGCGGGTGAATGTGCCCGTGGCCACCAACCCCGACGAGCGCCTGCGCGCCATTGCCGCGGCGCGCGGCTGGCGCATACTGGACCTGTTTGACAAGAAATAAATGATCAAGAAATTCATCGACAAGCTGCTGGGCAAGAGCAGCGGCAAGACCCCCCGCTTCGGCAAGCGCGAGGAGGTCGGCCATGACGTGCACGGCATCGACCTGTCGCTGGTGGACGACCGCGCCGTGAACGTGGTGCAGACACTCAAGCAGGCCGGCTACGAGGCCTACATCGTCGGCGGGGCGGTACGCGACCTGTTGCTGGGCTTGCGGCCCAAGGACTTTGACGTGGCCACCAACGCCACGCCCGAACAGGTCAAGGGGCTGTTTCGCCGTGCCTTCATCATCGGGCGGCGCTTTCGCATCGTGCACGTGGTGTACGGCCGGGGGCGCGAGCATGAGGTGATCGAGGTCTCCACATTCCGCGCGCAGATGGACAATGCCGCCGCCGAACAGGTCGCCGGCAACGAGAAAACCAGTCGCAGCGAGCTCGCCGGCATGAAGCATGCGGTGGATTCCAGCGGCCGTGTGCTGCGCGACAACGTGTGGGGACCGCAGGATGAAGACGCCACGCGGCGCGACTTCACCATCAACGCGATGTACTACGATCCGGAAACCCAGATCGTGGTGGATTACCACGGCGGCATCAAGGACGCCAAGAAGCGCCTGCTGCGCATGATCGGCGACCCGGCCGCGCGCTACCGCGAAGACCCGGTGCGCATCATCCGCGCCGTGCGCTTTGCCGCCAAGTTGCATCCGCTGGGCTTCAAGCTGGACGGCAAGACGGCGCAGGCCCTGCTGCCTGCGCAGCCGCTGCTGGCCGACGTACCGCAAAGCCGGTTGTTTGATGAAATGCTCAAGCTGCTGCAAACCGGCCATTCGCTGGCCACCATTGCACAGCTCAAGGCACTGGGCCTGTCGCGCGGCATCTACCCGCTGCTGGACGTGGTGGTGGAGCGTGCCGACCAGATGTTTGTGAAAGCCGCGCTGCAGGACACAGACCGCCGCGTAGGCGAGGGCAAGCCCGTGGCGCCCAGCTTCCTGCTGGCCTGCGTGCTCTGGGCCGATGTGCGTGACGGCTGGGCGCAGCGGCAAGCCAGTCGCCAGCCGCCGTTCCCGGCGTTGCAGGACGCGATTGACGACGTGTTCAACGCACGTATTGGTGACGTGTCGGGCCGTGGCAAGCTGGCCGCCGACATGCGCGAAATCTGGATGATGCAGCCCCGCTTTGAAAAGCGTACCGGCAGCACGCCGTTCGGCCTGGTCGAACAGCCACGCTTTCGTGCTGGCTTTGACTTCATGCGCCTGCGTGCCGACGCCGGTGAGGTGGACGTGGTGCTGGCCGACTGGTGGCAGGAATTCAGCACCGCCAGCGATGCTGCGCGCGAAGACCTGGTGGCCCGGGTGCGCGAAGAAGTGCAGGGCAAGGGTGCGCGACGGGTGCGCGTGGTGCGACCACAAGTCAGCGAACCCGGTGCCGGCATCGTGGCTGCAAACGTGCCCGCTCAGGACGGTTCGTCCGCCGATGCGGTCGGGGATGGCATGGCGCCCGATGGTGCGCCGCGCAAGCGCCGTCGCCGCCGTCGCAAGCCCGGTGGCGGTGACGGGGGCGGCGGGCCGGTTGACGTGCCAGGCAGCGCCGGCTGAGACATGCCATCGAAATGCACCCTGGCTGCCGGGGTCGCCGTGCTGGCGACGCTGGTTACCTTCGCATCCGCGAGTGACAGGGTCTACAAATCCATCGGGCCGGACGGCCAGGTGGTGTACAGCCAGACGCCGCCGTCAGAAGGCCGGATCGAAAAGCAGCTGAGTTATGAGCACCTGCCGGCCACGCCGTTACCGGCGTATGTCCTGAAGTTCCGGGCCGAGATGGAACGCAGCATCCAGCGCAAACAGATGCCGGCCAGTACCCCAGATGGTTCCCTGCAGCTGTATTCCGCGCGCTGGTGCGGCTATTGCCGAATGGCGCAAGCCTGGCTGGCCAGCCAGAAGATCGCCTACACCAACCTGGACATCGACACCCCGCAAGGCATGTCTGCCTATGTGCAGGCCAGTGGCAGCAAAGTCAGCGTGCCGCTGTTGACCGGACCGGGTGTCCGGGTGCAGGGGTTTTCCGAGCAGGCGTACAGGGCGGCGCTTGCCAGGACGCCGCGCCAGCCATGATGCGTGCGGCCACGGGCGCCTGGGTGGCGCTTGGCGCCAACCTGGGCAATGCACCGCAGGCGGTGCGTGACGCCATGGCCGCCCTGGGCCGGCTGCCCGGCACCCGCCTGGTCCGGCAGTCGTCCCTGTACCGGACGGTACCGCTGGACTCCGGTGGGCCGGACTACATCAACGCTGTGGTGGAGTTGGAGACCACAATGACTGCACCCGCGTTGCTGGCCCATTTGCAGGCACTGGAACAGGCTGCGGGCCGTGAGCGCCCCTACCGCAATGCGCCGCGAACGCTGGACCTGGACATCCTGCTGTACGGCAGCGGCACCATCCACAGCGACGCGCTGACGGTGCCGCACCCGCGCATGAACGAGCGTGCATTCGTGCTGGTCCCGTTGGCCGAGATTGCGCCTGACCAGGTGGCTGCGCACCTGCTGGAGCGGGTGGCCGGTCAGGGGGTCGAGCGTGTCTGATCCCCGCGCCTGTCAACCGGCGCGGCTGTTTGCATGCGTGGCGACCCTGCTGCTGGCCGCCGTCGCTGCGCCGGCAACCCATGCGCAGGCGATCCAGTCGGCGCACTATGAAATGGCGGTGGAGCGCTATGGACACTACGCGGCCGGGCGGCCGCATGAATATGCGCGACTGGTGGTCAATGTGGACAACGGACACAGCCTTTCGTTCCAGCTGGCGCACGACGAGGTGTTTGAGGACATTGCGCCGCGGGTGGTCAGCCTCGGTGAGGGTCCGTCTGCGCGGATCCTGGCTGTTGTGAGCCGGCGCCACGACGGTGCCCGGCTTGTGCTGTTCCGGGTGCAGGACAACACGATCGAGATCAGCGCTGAATCTGCGGCGATAGGCACACCCATGCGCTGGCTCAACCCGGTCGGTGTGGCGGATCTTGACGGCGACGGGCGGCCGGAAATTGCCGCTGTCACCACACCGCACATCGGCGGAACCTTGCGGATTTACCGTGTGGAAGGCAAGAAGCTGGCCGAGGTCGCTGCGCTGTCCGGGTTTTCGAACCACGCTTTGGGATCATCCGAACTGGGTCTGTCTACGCCTGTTGACATTGGCAGGGGCATGCGCCTGGTCGTGCCGGACACCACCCGGCGGCTGCTCCGGGTGGTGGCCCTGCATCGCGACCGCCTGGTGGAGACGGCGCGATGCGAATTGCCGACGCAGGTGAGCGGCGCCATCGAGCCCGTGGCCACTGGCGAGGTTCTGGTGGGGCTTGGCTCGCAAAAGATTCGGGTGCGGCTGGACCGCTGCCGGCCAGCCGAAAAGCCGGGTAACAGTCCGCGGATGTAGTATCCAGCCTGTCCTGTACCCTTCAGGTTCCTCTCTACATGAATGCCGTACCGATGCGCTGGATTGCCCTGGCCCTGTGCAGCCTCGGCCTGGCCCTGCACCTGTACACGGTGATCTTTCGTACCAGTTCAGGAGCGGGCTGGCCTGCAGTGGTGTTGTTGCTTGTGTCATTGTTGCCTTACGGTGTTGCAGCCATCCTGGCCAGCCGGCCGCGCTGGGTCGTCCCGGCAACAGGCGCCGCGCTCGCCTGTCTGGCGACGGACCTGTTCGTTCACTATGCGGTGTTTGTCAACCCTGCAAGCTCGACGGCTGCGATAGGACTGGTGGTCACGCCGGTGTGGAACCTCCTGGTGGTAGGGCCTGCTGGCGCCGTGGTGGCCTGGCTGGCGTACAGACTGTGGCGCAGGAATTTTGCGCAAACTGCACAAGTGCAAAGGAAAGCTCAATGAAAAGAAGACGCTCTCTTCGGACCATCATCCTGACATGTGCATTGATCGCTGGTGTGCCATGGGCGGGTGCAGCGGGCAGCATTGAATCCCGTCCGGTTCAGTTTGCCAAGGCCACTTCGTCCGCCACGCTCAAGGGCTCGATCAAGGGCGACAGGATCATCGACTACAAGCTGCGGGCCCGCGCCGGCCAGACAATGAAGGTTGAACTGAAAACCAGCCACGCAGACAACTACTTCAATGTGCTGCCGCCTGGGTCGAAAGACGCGGCTGTCTTTGTCGGCTCGGTCAACGGCAATGAATGGAGCGGCGCGCTTGCCGCCGACGGCGAATACACCATCCGCGTTTACCTGATGCGAAACGCGGCGCGACGCCATGAGACAGCCCATTTCACCCTGACCGTCGGTATTGGCGGGCAGGCATCAGCTGCGGACGGCACCAGGGCCGCGCCAGCGGGCGACGCCAAGGTCAAGGGTACGCCTTATCACGCGACCGGCAAGCTGCCTTGTTCCATGGGCGCAGCTGCGCCGGGTTCGACGCAATGTGACTTCGGTGTCATCCGCGGTGCGGCAGGTCACGCGCAAGTTCATGTCACGCCGCCCGGGGGCTTTCGGCGGGTCCTGATTTTCGCGGGTGACAAGGTCTCTGCCACGCAGGATGCAAAGGTCAACGCCAGCCGCAGCGGCGACGATTGGCTGGTCCAGGTTAACGATTACGAGCACTACCGGATTGCTGATGCCGTGATCAACGGCGGCTGAACCGCCGTTTGCCCCTGGCCCGGGGGCGCAATCTCCAGCGGTGCTGTGGCTGCGCTGCCTCCGGCTTCGGCATGAACCTGTCCAGTGAGCTTGCCTGTGCCCAACCCCATCCCGATCACCGCCACCATCACCGGCCTGCTGGCTGTGGCCCAGTTTCCCCTGACCGTCCTGGTCAGTGACATGCGCGGCAAGACCGGCATCCAGTTCCTGCATGAAGGTCATGAAACGCTGCTGCGCCGCATGCGCGCGCATGGCAATTTTGTCGAGACAGTGCCGGTCACGCTGATCGCCATGGCGTGTGCGGAGCTTGGCGGCCACACTGCCACGGGGCTGTAGCTTGGCGGCATCAGCCTGGTGGCCGGGCGTGCCATCCACGTCTGGGCCGCCCTGAATGCCCGGGGCTGGGGCCTTCCCCGCAAGGTGGCCATGCTGCTCGCGTTCTATGCGAAGGTGGGGTTTTGCATCGCCTGCCTGCGGTTGTCGTGGCCGGCGTTTGCAGGCACCGGATCAGGCGCTCCTGCCAGGGGCTGTGCGGCCAGGGCAGGCCAGTGCCAGAATGGCGTGATCCGCTTGCGTGATCACTCCATGAAAACACTCCACTCCCTCTTTGCGCAGAAGTCCTGGGCGAACAACGAGCTGTTCAATGCGCTGGCTGCGGTCACTGCACCGGAGCATGCAGGCGCGGTCCACACGGCCATCCGCACGCTCAACCATATCTATGTCGTGGACCGGATTTTTCAGGCCCACCTGCAGGGCGTGCGGCATGGGTACAGCGCCACCAATACCGACGCCACGCCGCAGCTGGACGAGCTTCATTTCGGAGTGGCCGAGGTCGATGCCTGGTTTGAACGTCATGTGGCGACGCTTGCTGAAGAGCAACTGGCAGAGCGCGTGACATTCCGATTCACGGACGGTGATGCGGGCACCATGAGCCGCGAGGAAATGCTGGCCCATGTCATCACCCACGGCGCGTACCACCGGGGCAATGTGGGGCAGGTGCTCAAATCCATCTCTGTCGCGCCACCGCGCGACCTGTACACCAAGTTCCTGCACATCAGCGAGCCACAGCGTCGCCAGATCTGATACCGGCGCCCGGTGAGGAGCGCCTTGAGTCCAGACATGCCCGGATCGCATCCGGACGCGGCTTGACGCGTGATGTCGCAGCCTTGACAGCCGCAGCTGGCCTTGCCCGCCTGACCTGCCTACAGTGGGTTGGTTCCTGCTTCAGAGGCTGTCATCGTGTCCGTTCCCCAAGTGTCCCTGGCGCAACTGCGCGCCATCAACCAGTCAGCCGCCTTCAACCAGTGGTGCGGTATCGAGGTGCTGTCGGCCCAGCCCGGCATGGCAGAGATTGCCATGCCCTGGCGCCCCGAGGCGGGGCAGTACGCGGGCTTCCTGCATGCGGGTCTGGTCGGTGCGCTGATCGACACGGCCTGTGGTTATGCAGCGGCGACGCTGGTCGGACGCGTGCTGGCCTCGCACTATGCGGTCAACTGCCTGCGTCCGGCGGTGGGTGAACGCTTCATCGCCCGCGCCCGTGTGATCAAGCCGGGCAAGACGCAGGTGTTCACGGCCTGCGACCTGCTCGCCGTGTCCAACGGCGCCGAGACCCTGGTGGCCACGGGCGAAACGCTGCTGGTGGTGACGGAGGGTGCAGGAAACGGCTGATGGACCGGGTGAATTTCCGGGGCACAATCGGCCCCGTTCTTTGTTGACGCCATGCACATCCGCCAAGACGACCTGACCGGCCCCGAAATCCGCGCCCTGCTGGAGGAACACCTGCTGCACATGCGCGCGGTATCACCGCCCGAGAGTGTCCACGCGCTGGACCTGAACAAGCTGCGCCAGCCCACCATCACGTTCTGGACGGTCTGGTCGGGCGAAAGCCTCATGGGCTGTGGTGCGATCAGGCAGATCGATGCCACGCACGGCGAGATCAAGTCCATGCGGACCGCGCAGGCCCACCGGCGAGCCGGCGTGGCCCGTGCCATGCTGAACCACATCATTGAAGAAGCGCAACGCCGCGGCTACGCCCGGCTGAGCCTGGAGACAGGCTCGCAGGATGCCTTCGAGCCCGCGCGTCAGCTGTATGCCCGGATGGGTTTTGTGCCGTGCCCGCCGTTCGAGGGCTATGCCGAAGACCCCAACAGCGTCTTCATGACCAGACTGCTGTGAACTATCGCGGCATGGCCGCCGGGTGCATCTGCCCCGGCTTTTCTTCCATGTAGCCGGCGCCGTCCTTCACCCCCTTCTTGCCGGCGATCTGCCAGGCGGTGCGCTGGTCCACCAGCCGGGCCAGAAACTCAAGCTCTTCGTCCGTGTGGTTGATGGCCTTGCCCGGCGTCAGGTAACGCCCCTCCTTGGGCTCCACCTCGCCCCAGAACGCCTGGTGGTAGTCGGCGCGGCTCACGGCCTTGTCGGGGCCTGCGCCCATGTCCACCGTGCCGTAGCAGTTGCAGAAATAGCTGCGGTAGCTCTGCGCCGGAAACACTTCGGTATAGACGCCAGTGCCACGGATGCCGGCGGTCAGGGTGGGCGTGACGATCTGGCGGCTGCTGCCGCGACCCCACACGCTGGCCACCGCGCCGGTGATCATGCGCAGTACGCTCACGGCGTTGAGCGTGGCGCCACGTTCCACCGTCAGGCGCGAGTTCTGCCGCACCTGGAAAGCTGAATTGCCGATCACAAAGATCAGGCTGGAGCCGGGGCCTGTCTCCAGCGAATCGCCGCTCTGGATCACCTGCTGCGGCAACAGCCGCGCCCCATTGACCAGCGCCTCGCCCTGCAGTTCCACAATGTTGCTGCGCTGCTGGGCC
>CAZUJD010000031.1:0-13334 GCA_964620025.1 uncultured Ramlibacter sp.
CTGCTGGCCCAGGGTGCGGCGGCCGTCAAGGGCGACCTGAACAACAAGAAGGCGCTGTACGCTGCCATGGAGGGCGCCGTGATCGACAGCCCGCGCGGCAAGTGGACCATGAGCAAGTCGCACAACCCGGTGCAGGACATCTATCTGCGCCAGGTTGAAAACAAGGAAAACAAGGTGATCGGCGTTGCCGCCAAGGCGCTGGCCGATTCCGGCGCCGGCTGCAAGATGGGCTGATCGCTGGCCTGAGGCTTGCTTGAGCCAACCATGGGAGGTGACACCTCCCATTTTTTTGACTTGTCACGACTGTTGCCCGCCCCTTCATGACGCTTTCCACTTACCTGCTGTACCTGGCAGCTGTTGCGCTGCTGATTCTCACGCCCGGGCCCACCATGCTCATGTGCATGACCAATGCGCTGAACCACGGCCCGCGCCGCGCCATGACCTCGGTCGCGGGGGCGGTCACGGCTGTGCTGGGCGTGATGGTGCTGTCAGCCATGGGGCTGGGCGCGCTGCTGGCCGCGTCCGAGGCCGCGTTCACGGCGGTCAAGTTCGCCGGTGCGGCTTATCTCATCTGGCTGGGCATCAAGACCTTTCGCAGCAACGCCGCCCTGCAACTGGGCCCCGACGCTGCGCCGGTCCGCTCTTTTTACGTGCAGGGCCTGCTGGTGGGCGCCAGCAACCCCAAGGCAGTGCTGTTCTTCGCGGCCTTCTTTCCACAGTTCATCAGTCCTGCGGCACCGCTTGCACCCCAGTTGGCAGTGCTGGCACTGACCTTTGTGGCGTTCGAATTTACGGTGCTCACGCTGTGCGCCCTGGGGGTATCGCGCCTGGTGCCGCTGCTCAGGACCAGCAGCCCGGTCAAATGGATCAACCGGATCTGCGGTGGCCTGTTCACCGTGATGGGTGGTTTGCTGCTGTTGACGCGCCGTCAGGCCTAGGCTGACCATGGACCTGGCCAACTTTCTCATACAGCTGCTCAACAGCGTGCAGTACGGACTGCTGCTGTTCATGCTGGCCGCCGGCCTGACACTGATCTTCGGGATCATTGGGGTGGTCAACCTGGCCCATGGCAGCTTCTACATGCTGGGCGCCTACCTGGCGTGGTCGCTGTCGTCACACTTTGGCAGCCTCACGCTGGCCATCCTGGGCGGTGCCGCGCTGGCCGTGGTCTTCGGTCTGGCGCTGGAATGGCTCCTGTTCCGCCACTTCTACCATCGTGACCACCTGGACCAGGTGCTGCTCACCTTCGGCCTGATCTACGTGTTCGAAGAGTTGCGTTCCATCCTGTGGGGCGACGATGTGCACGGCGTGCAGATACCCCAGGCGCTGTCCGCCTCCATTCCCCTGACGGACACGCTGTCCTATCCGGTGTACCGCCTGTTCATGTCGGGTGTTTGCATCGTGCTGGCCGTCGGCCTGTACCTGTTGATCAGCAAGACCCGCCTGGGCATGAAGATCCGCGCCGGCGCCTTCAACCGTGACATGGCCGAATCGCTGGGCATCAACATCAAGCTGATCCATGCCATCGTGTTCGCGCTGGGGGTCGGCCTGGCCACGGTGGCCGGCATGATCGCCGCCCCCATCTCCAGCGTGTATCCCAACATGGGCTCGCAGGTGCTCATCATGTGCTTTGTGGTGGTGGTGATCGGCGGCATCGGCTCGGTGCGTGGCGCCCTGATCTCGGCCCTGCTGGTCGGACTGGTGGACACCTTTGGCAAGGTGCTGCTGCCGTCGGTGGCCGGCATGCTGGTCTACATGGTGATGGCGGCGGTGCTGCTGTGGAAGCCTGAAGGTCTGTTCAAGCAATGAAAAATTTGGCCCCCACGCTTGTCACTGCGTGTACTGCGCTGCCCCCCAAGGGGGCCTTCGTCGCCTTGGGGCGGTCCGGCGGCGACTCATGACAGCAAAATCCAATCTTGAAATCCTGCCGCGCGGTGTGCAGGTGGCGCTGGCCCTGGGCCTGGTGGCGCTGGCGGCGTTTCCCTTTGTGGGCAGCGATTTTTATGCCCAGATGGTCGCCCGCATGATGATCATGGCAATCTTTGCCATGAGCCTGGACCTGTTGCAGGGGGTGACGGGCCTGGTCTCGCTGGGACATGCGGCGTACTTTGGCATCGCGGGCTATGCGCTGGCGTTTCTCACCCCGGCCGGCGAACCGGTGAGCCTGTGGTGGACGCTGCCCCTGGCCGTACTGGGCTCCGCCCTGGCTGCGCTCATCATCGGCTTTTTTGTGGTGCGCACCCACGGCATCTACTTCATCATGGTCACCATGGCGTTCGCGCAGATGGTGTTCTACCTGTTCTTTGACAACAAGGTCCTGGGCGGCTCCGACGGGCTGTATATCAACTTCAAGCCGGACGCCGGGTTCTTTGACCTTGAGAACAAGCGCGTCTTCTACTACTTCACCCTCGCCTGCCTGCTGGGCACCTATATCTTCCTGCGCCGGCTTCTGTTCAGCCCGTTCGGCCGTGCACTGGCGGGTATCCGCGTCAATGAGCACCGCATGCGTGCCATGGGTTACGGCACCTTTGGCTACAAGCTGTCGGCCTTCACGCTGGCCGGTGCGCTGGCCGGCCTGGCGGGTTACCTGTGGGGCGCGCAGACAGGATTTGTGAACCCCGAGCTCATGGGTTTTCACATGAGCGCACACGCAATCATGATGGTGATCCTGGGCGGCATGGGAAATTTTGCCGGTGCCATCGTCGGCGCTTTTGCTTTCGAGTACGTGCTGCATGTGTTCAAGGACCTGCCCACCCTCGGTGCATTCCGCCTGGGCAAGCACTGGCAGTTGTGGATGGGCCTGTTCATCGTGTTGCTGGTGGTCTTTGCACCGCGCGGCATCATGGGGCTGGCTGAAAAAATGTTCTCGCGCAAAGGAGCCGGCCATGAGTGAGGTCCTGCTCAGCGCACGCAACCTGACCAAGCGCTTCGGCGGTCTGGCGGCAGTGAATGACGTGTCGGTGGATTTGTGGCGCGACCGTATCCATGCCGTGATCGGCCCCAATGGCGCCGGCAAATCCACTCTGACCAACCTGCTGTCCGGCGATCTGCCGCCCACGGCTGGCTCCGTCACGCTGGGCAGCGCCGACGTGACGGGCCGCAAGCCCGAAACGATCTCGCGCGCAGGCCTGGGCCGCAGCTACCAGAAGACCAACATCTTCCTGCCCTTTTCCGTCTGGGACAACGTGCGCCTGGCCGCGCAGTCTCGTGCGCCACGCGCCGCCGCATGGCTCAGCCATGCCGGCGGCCACGCAAAAACCAATGAACGTGCCGAACAGGCACTGGAGCTGGCCGGCCTGACGCCGCGCCGCAATGCCGTGGCCGGCACCATCAGCCATGGCGAGCAGCGCCAGCTCGAAATCGCCATGACGCTGGCCACCGAGCCGCAGGTGCTGCTGCTGGACGAACCCCTGGCCGGCATGGGCGTGGCCGAGGCCGAGCGCATGGTGCAGTTGCTCCTCAAGCTCAAGCCTTCACACGCCATGATGCTGGTGGAGCACGACATGGATGCGGTGTTTGCGCTGGCGGACCACCTGACCGTGATGGTGAATGGCCAGGTGATTGCGGGCGGACTGCCTGCAGCAGTGCGCGCCGATCCCAATGTGCAGGCCGCTTACCTGGGCGAGGAACACTGACATGGCCGAACTGCTGATCAACGCCCGGGGTCTGCACACCTACTACGGCGCCAGCCACATCCTGCGGGGCATCGACTTTTCGGTGGCACGAGGCGAAACCATCGGCCTCATGGGTCGCAACGGCATGGGCAAGAGCACGCTGCTCAAGAGCCTGATGGGCCTGGTCAAGCCGCGCGGCGGCTCGGTGCAGGTCATGGGCCGCGACATGACAGGCCGCGCGCCGTATGAGATCGCGCAGCTGGGCATTGCCTACGTGCCCGAAGGCCGGGGCATTTTCGGCAACCTGAGCGTCGTCGAAAACCTCAAGATGGCCGCCCGCGCCGGCACCCGCGGGCAACAAGACTGGACCTATGACCGGGTGCTGGAGACCTTCCCCCGCCTGAAAGAACGCCTGGGCCACGGCGGCCAGCAATTGTCAGGCGGCGAGCAGCAGATGCTGACCATCGGCCGCGCGCTGATGACCAACCCTGATGTGCTGATCCTGGACGAGGCCACTGAAGGCCTGGCCCCGCTGATCGCGCGCGAGATCTGGCGCATCTGCGGCCTGATCCGCGAATCGGGCATCAGCAGCGTCATCGTCGACAAGAACTGGAAACACGTCACCCAGATCACCGACCGCAACGTGATCCTGGTCAAGGGCGAAGTGGTATTTGCCGGCACATCGGGTGAGCTGCACGCGCAGCCGCAATTGCTGGAACAGTACCTGGGGGTTTGACGCATGGGCGACGCGCCACGCCGCATCCTTCTGGCTGCCGTCAGCCTGGTGATGGCGGGTTGCCTGGGCGCCGTCCTGTATGCGTTGTCACAGCCGTCCATGGGCCTGCGGCTGGTGCCTTATACGGCGCAGGGCAGTGAGGTCGCACGCCACCTGCGCATCGCCCAAAGCCCGTCGGGTGGACCCCCGGTGGGCGCCCTGGCTGTGCGCCTGCAAGGCCCGAACGACACGGTCGAGCTGCAGGCGCAGGACCTGATCGAGGAGCCTGACTTCATCGACAGCTATGCCGACATGGATGCGTTCTTTGCCCGGCAAACACGTCTGGCCACCCTGATGGCCCAACCCGGGCTGGTGTTGCACTGGCAGGCCGCGCCGGGTGTACCGACACTGACGTCCACGCTCACCGTGTCAGCCCGGCGCGAGCCGGGCTCACTGCCTCTGGTGTTCTGGTTCCAGCTGTTTGCCGGCTCGGCCAGCCTGCTGATCGGCGCCTGGGTGTTTGCGCTGCGGCCCAACGACTGGGGCCCGCGCATGCTGGCGGCATGCGGCCTGGCCTTTCCATTGTCGACCATGACGGCAGCCGTCTACAGCACACGCGAACTGGCGATCGACGGCACAGTCTTTCGCTGGTTGTCCACGGCCAACCATACCGGTGCACTGATGTTCGGCTGCGGGTTGATCGCCATTTTTCTGACCCATCCACGCCTGTTGGTGCGTCCGCGCTGGCTGCTGCTGCTGCCGCTGGTATTTGGCATCTGGCAGCTGGCCGACACGTTCCGCTGGGCCGCCGACCAGGATTGGGGCGCGCGCATCCCCATCATGACCGAAATGCTGCTGGCCATCGTGCTGGCGGCGGTGCAATGGCGACGCAGCCGCGGCCAGCCGGCCGAACGGGCGGCGCTGCGCTGGCTGGCGCTGTCGGCGCTGGTGGGCTGCGGCATGTTTGTGCTAATGGTAGTGTCTGTGGGCGTGTTCGGCCTGTTCCCGCCGCTGGAGCAGGGCTATGCGTTCGGCTTCTTCCTCATCATGTTCTTCGGCCTGGCCTTGGGTGTGGGACGCTACCGGCTGTTCGAGCTGGACGAGTGGGCCTATCGTGTGCTGCTCTGGGCGGCCGGAGTCGCGCTGGTGGTGATCATTGACGCGGTGCTGGTGCTGTGGCTGCGCTGGAACGCCACGCTCTCGCTGGGCACCACGCTGCTGGTGTGCGGCGCGCTCTACTTGCCTGCACGCCAGTGGCTGTGGGGTCGCCTGGTGGAGCGCGGCAACGCCAGCGTGGAACAGATGTTGCCCGAACTGGTGCGCATTGCTTTCTCACCCTCCGTTGCCGAACGCGAACGTCTGTGGGCCGCCGCCCTGCAGCGGTTGTTCAACCCGCTCAAGAGCGCGCCTGATGACGGGCCCGCCCTGAACCGCCCTGCCCTGGCCGACGACGGCCTGGCCCTGCGGTTGCCGGCCAGTGGTGGCGTCGGCGCACGCGTGCTGCGCTACCGTGACCATGGCAAGCGCCTGTTTTCGGGCCGTGACGTGGAGTTCACGGCGTCACTGTGCCTGTTGATGGAGCAGGCCGCAGAAGGCCGCGATGCGCACGAGCGAGGCATCCGCGAAGAGCGCCTGCGCGTGGCACGCGACATGCACGATGACATTGGCGCCAAGCTGCTCACGCTGCTGCACGTTGACGACCCGCAGCGCCAGAAACCGTTGCTGCGCGAGGCCATGACACAGCTGCGAAGCATCGTGCGCGGCCTGGCAGGCCAGGCCCAGCAGTTTGACGACTTCATGGCCGACCTGCGGCACATCTGCATGGAGCGAGCCCAGGCGGCCGGAGTGACGCTGCAGTGGGATGCAGGATTTGCTGATCCGCCAGTCATGGCAGCGCGCCAGCAATACCAGCTGCGGGCGGCGCTCAACGAAGTACTCAGCAATGCCTTGCGCCATGCACAGGCACGCAACGTCCATGTGAAATGGCAGCTGATGGACGATGCGTGCGTCGTAACGTTGACAGATGACGGTACAGGCATGCCGACTGCACCTGCACCGGGGCTGGGTCTGCAAAGCATTCGGACGCGCATGCAGGAAATCGGCGGCAGCGCTGCCTGGGAGCACCCCCCTCATGACGGCACTTCAGTACGCCTGACTTTGCCGCTGGCCTGATCGCTAAAGCAATGGCCGAAGCTCGCGTGCGGCCTCCAGCAGGGCCGGCAGCAGGTGCCGCTGCACGGCCGCTGGCGTGAGCCGATCAGGCGAGGTCACGACATTCATCGCGACCACGGTGCGTCCCTGCATGTTGCGTAGCGGGATTGCCAGCGCATGCACACCGATTTCATGCTCCTCATGGGCCACACACCAGTCGTCCGTGCGCACCTGGTCGATGATGGCACGAAACGCGCGTGGCTCGGTCACCGTGCTCGGTGTCAGACGGGCCAGCGTGCGAACACCGGGGCCATCCCCCTTCATCCAGGCATTGAACTCATTGCGTGTCTTGGCGGCCAGCAGCACACGACCGGTAGACGTGGCATGCGCAGGCAGCCGCGCGCCCAGGTGCAGGCCGTAGGCCAGCACGGCGTTGGAGCCACTGCGCGCCACGATCACCACCTCGGTGCCATCCAGCACCACCGCCGATACCGGGTCGCCCAGCTGGGCTGACAACCGGTTCAGGGTGGGCTGCAGCAGCCGCGGCAGGCGGGCTGAAGCCAGGTAGCTGCCCGAGAAACGCAGCACCTTGGGTGACAACCAGAAATGGCTGCCATCGGTTTCCAGGTAGCCCAGGTGCGTCAGTGTGAGCAGGTGCCGCCGGGCGGCGGCCCGGGTGATGCCCGCACGCTGGGCGGCCAGCGTGGCATTGAGCCGCTGGCGCTCGGTGTCAAAACTTTCCAGCACGGCCATGCCCTTGGCCATGCCTTCAATGAAATCCGCCTTGGCAATCGTCATTGCGCGATCATCGCACAGCTTGGGCGATCATCGCACGCTGCGACATGCCGGCACTGGTGCGGACGGGTAGAACGCCCTACGCTGGCCACCGGACAACGGAGACACCCCATGACAACCACGCGAACCCAGGTCGCCATCATCGGCGCCGGCCCCTCGGGGCTGCTGCTCGGCCAGTTGCTGCACAAGGCCGGCATCGACAACGTCATTCTCGAACGCCAGAGCGGCGACTACGTTCTGGGACGCATCCGCGCCGGCATCCTGGAGCAGATCACCGTGGACCTGCTGCGCGAGGCCGGCGTCGGCGCCGGCGTGGACGGCGGCGGCACGGTGCACCACAGCATCGAGCTCGTGTTTGGCGGGGCGCGCCATGCCATCGACGTGCACGGCCTGACCGGCGGCAAGGTGGTGACGGCCTACGGCCAGACCGAACTGACCCGTGACCTGATGGAGGCGCGCAAGGCCGCCGGCCTGCCCACCGTGTATGAGGCTGCCGATGTGGCGCTGCACGACTTCAGCGGCGGCAAGCCGCGCGTGACCTACAGCCACGGCGGCCAGACCCACACGCTGGACTGCGATTTCATAGCCGGTTGCGACGGCTTTCATGGTGTCAGCCGCGCCAGCGTCAGGGATTCGGTGCGCGAATACGAAAAGACCTACCCCTTTGGCTGGCTGGGCGTGCTGGCCGATGTGCCGCCGGTTTCGCCACACGCCATCGTCTATGGCAACAGCGAGCGCGGCTTTTCGCTGTGCAGCATGCGCAGCCTGACGCGCAGCCGCTATTACGTGCAGTGCCCGCTGGACGACAAGGTCGAGCAGTGGAGTGACCAGCGGTTCTGGGACGAGCTGCGCCGCCGTCTGGACCCGGCCCTCGCCGAAGCCGTGATCACCGGCCCCACGATTGAAAAAAGCATTGCACCGTTGCGCAGCTTTGTCGCTGAACCCATGCGCTTTGGCCGCCTTTTCCTGGCGGGTGATGCCGCCCACATCGTGCCGCCCACCGGCGCCCAGGGCCTGAACCTCGCATCCAGAGACGTGAAGTACCTGTCGGGTGCGCACAGCGAGCACTACCGC
Source organism: uncultured Ramlibacter sp. (assembly GCA_964620025.1). Classification (GTDB taxonomy): domain Bacteria; phylum Pseudomonadota; class Gammaproteobacteria; order Burkholderiales; family Burkholderiaceae_C; genus RAM1. The sequence continues at coordinate 8,350 of CAZUJD010000031.1, forward strand.
GAGCGCAGCGATGCGGGCCTGGACACCTATTCGCAACGAGCCCTGTCGCGCGTGTGGCGGGCCGAACGCTTCAGCTGGTGGCTCACGACGCTGATGCACCGCTTCCCTGACACCGACGGCTTCGGCCAGAAGCTGCAGGAAGCCGAGCTGGACTACCTGGTCAATTCCCGTGCCATGTCCACGGCGCTGGCCGAGAACTATGTGGGCCTGCCGCTGTAGCATGGCGGCATGACGACCCGAAACCCTGCCGCAAACAAAGCGTTCCGCCCGCTCAAGGGCACCCGTATCCTGAGCCTGGCACTCAACCTGCCCGGCCCTGCGGCGCTGATGCGCTGCCGGGCCATGGGGGCGACCTGCATCAAGCTGGAGCCTCCATCCGGCGACCCCATGGGCCACTACAACCCGGCGGCCTACGCGCAACTTCACGAAGGCGTCAAGGTCGTGGGCGCGGATCTGAAGACCGACGCAGGGCAGAAAGTGCTGCACCGCGAACTGGCCAAGGCCGACATATTGCTCACTTCGTTTCGCCCTTCCGCGCTGCAAAAGCTGCAGATTGGCTGGAAAAGCCTGCACCGCCTGTACCCTTCCCTCAGCCAGGTGGCCATCGTGGGTGCCGCTGGCGCCCGGGCCGAAGAGCCCGGTCACGACCTGACCTACCTCGCAGACAACGGCCTGGTCAACGGGCTGGACCTGCCCCCGACGCTGTACGCCGACATGGGCGGCTCGCTCATGGCCAGCGAAGCGGTCCAGAGCGCGGTGCTGATGCAGCGCGAACGCTATGCCGGAAGCGGCGACGTGCATCCACGTGGCGTGTTCCTGGAGGTTGCCCTGGCCGATGCGGCAGGCTACCTGGCACTGCCGCGCACCTGGGGCCTGACCCAGCCCACCGGCTCGGTGGGCGGAGCCCATGCGGGCTACCGGGTGTACCCCTGCAAGGATGGCCGGGTGGCGGTCGCGGCGCTGGAGCCGCACTTTGCCGCCGCCCTGTGCAGCGCGGCCGGCCTGGCTGCCAGCGACATCCGTACGATGCTCGCGCCCGCCACGCGCGAGGCCATTGCAGCCTTCCTCAAGACCCGCACGCGCAAGCAGCTGGATGCCCTGGCGCTGGCCCGGGACATACCGATGCACACCCTGGCGAAGTGACCCGCCCGCCGACGTGGCAAAATGGCGGGTTCGACCAACTAGCACCCCCAGAACCGGAGTACCCCCATGGGCAACAAAATCGTCACCGAAGCCGACCGCAAGCGCACCGCGCCCCTGCCGCTGCCTCCCGGCGCCAGCCGCGTCCGTCATGGCGGCGGCCAGCGCGTGAGCCTGGAGCGTGGCACCGCGACCCGCAGCAAGAAGAACCCGGGCAAGCGCGCCAAAAAGGGCGGCTAAGCCACCGTTAGCCCCGTCAGGGCCTGTTCGCACTGCCCCCGGCAGCCGCGGACAGGCCCTGATTCCATTTGGGCTCCGTGTGTCCGGCGGGCAGGACGGTCAGCACCCATACCGTCGTCTGAAGAGGGGGCCAGTTAAGATTCGCCCATGCCCAAAAAACTCCTACTTTCCCTGTGCCTTTCCTTGGTCGTGCTGGCCACTCAAGCCCAGCCCGCCCCCAACAAGCAGGAGCTGATCGGGCGCATCCTCAAGCTGCAGCAGCCCGGCATCGAGGCCATGGCACGCGGGCTGGCCGAGCAGCCGGCAGCGGTCATCCTGGACGGCATGTCGGGCGTGCTGTCTACCCGTGTACCACCTGACAAGCGCGATGCCATTGCCCGAGAAATTCAGGCCGAGGTGCGCAAATACACGGAAGAAGCCGTGCCACTGGTGCGCGAACGCGCCGTCAAGCTGGCCCCAACCACCATCGGGACCATGTTGAATGAAAAATTCACCGAGGATGAACTGCGCCAGCTGGTGGCGCTGATTGAATCTCCGGTCTATGGCAAGTTCCAGTCGCTGGGCAACGAAATGCAGCGGGCCCTGACGCAGAAGCTGGTGGCAGAAACCCGGCCGCAGATCGAGCCCAAGGTCAAGGCCCTGGAGCAGGCGGTCGCCAGGCGGCTGGGGTTGACGGCCGCGCCGGCTTCACCTGCGAAGTAGTGGTCGGCCACAGCCGATGGGCCTGGCCAGGGCAGTTCCAGCATGACCCATTCCGATTCCCCCATTGCGAATGTCAACCACCGGATCGCTCTGGCACGCGATGCGCTGCAGGTCGTTCGCCACTGCCCTGAGCACCTGCCCGCCTGGTGGCGGCTGATCGAACGAATTGCAGCTCTGCCGCCTGGCGAAACCAGCGGCATGATTGGTCAGATTGGTCGGTTGGTGACTGACAGCGCACTGGCAACCTGGCTTCAGCATTCCGCGCTGTGGCGGCTGACAGGCAACGCCGTGCACCTGACCGGTATGGCCCGGGTCGCGCCCCGCCTGCCCGACCCCGACCGCTGGATGGCACTTGGCATCGTGGTGTGGCATCACGCCCTGACCCGGGCACACGACCGCCAGGCTTTCAGGGCACTGTTCAAGGAGGCAAGGCAGGTCGAGTTGTTCGGCGCACTCGGACGCACGTTACTTCATCCCGGACGGCCACGCCGCGCAACCGCGCAGCCCAACGGCCTGCAACGCGTCGCGCTGGTCGCGCCACACCTGTCAACGGGCGCGCATGCAGGAACCGGTCTGGTTTTTGACCTGCGGGGGGCCCTGGAGGAAGCAGGCCTACAGACCCATGTGTTTGCTGCACAGGAGCTGGCACTGCCCGCCATGAGTGGCTATTTCGCTGGTGGCGACCAGTCCACCGTCGCCCCCGCCCAGCCAGCGGGCTGGCGGCTGCGCACGCCGGGCGCGGCCAGGGTCAGCCTGGCCAGCGCCGACTTTTCACTGGGCCACCGGTGGAACGACCTGTTGGGTGGCATCGATCACTTCGAGCCCGATGTGGTGCTGTTCGTGGGGTTTTCGTCGCCACTGGTCTGGGCGTTGCAGGCTGACTACCCGGTGGTCGGCATGTCACTGCACGCCATGCCTCCGCTGGCCCCTGTCGATGTCTGGCTCGCCGCCGATCCCAAGCCAGATCAACAGGCATTCTGGCCCGACCTGCCCATCCCTGACGTCATTCACTACCCCTACCGTTTCTGGCCCGCGCAGCCTGCGGGCACCCAATCGCGCACATTGCTGGGCCTGGCCAATCAAGATGTGCTGCTGGCAAGCGCCGGCTACCGGCTGGACGCCGAGATTCCGCCCGACTGGATGGACCGGCTGCTGACCCTGCTCGACCAGCACCCATCCGTTCATTGGCTGCTGGTGGGTGTTCCCGATGCACAGCACGATGCCTTCACAACGCGCCATCCCCGCCTGCACTGCCTGCCACACCAGGATGATCTGGCCGGCTGGCTGTGTCTGTCGGACATCTACCTCAACCCCCCGCGAATGGGTGGCGGCGCCAGTGTGGCCATGGCGATGAGCCTGGGTCTGCCTGTACTGTCATTGCGTGGCAGCGACGGGGGCGACAAGGTCGGCGCCATGGCCGTGGACGATACCAACAGTTACATGCAGCGGCTGACAAAATGGATTGCTGATTCAGAACTGCGTGAGAAAGCCGGCATTGAATTGCAACGCCGCTTCCACGATGAACTTGATATTTCCCGGCCCGAGGCCAGCCAGCGGCTGATCCAGGCTTGCCATATGGCAACGGCAGCATTCATGCGCCGCAAAGCCGTGGCCCCTGACCGGCAATACGAAACTCAATGAACCCGACAAACCTCACTGACCCGCGCCCCATCGTGATTTTCGGCACTTTGCGCTCGGCCAGCCTGGCGCGCTTTTGTCTCACGCATGATTCACCGTTCAAGGTGGCCGCATTCACGGTGGACACAGCCTATGCCCATGCGGAAACACATGAGGGACTGCCGCTGATTCCATTTGAAACCCTGGAATCGCAATTCGGGCCAGAAGACTGCCGCCTGCTGATCCCCATGGGTTACCAGGGCATCAACGGCGTGCGCCGGGCCCGCTATGAAGACGGCAAGCGACGCGGATACAGCTTTGCCAGCTATATCTCCAGCCGTGCCAGCACCTGGCCCGACCTGGTGGTAGGCGACAACGTCCTGATTTACGAGCACGCCATCATCCAGCCGTTCTGCCGTATCGGGAACAACACGATCATCCGCAGCGGTGCCCATGTGTCGCACCACTGCGAAGTGGCAGACCACGCCTTTGTCGCAGCCGAAGTTGCCATGGGTGGCGAAGGCCACATCGGTGAACAGGCTTTTGTGGGTGTGGGTGCCGTGCTGCGCGACCGCATACGCATCGCCCCGCGCAGCTTCATTGGCGCAGGCGCCGTGGTCGTGAACGACACTGAAGCCGACGGCGCGTACGTGGGCAATCCGGCGCGCAAGCTGGCCAAAACCGCGCTGGAGGTCAGTGGCTGATGCGCACCGATACACCGTTCATCATCAACCTGGCGTGCACCGGCGTCATCCCGACGCGGGCCATGAGCCCGCATGTGCCGATTACCCATGGTGAAATCGTCGAAGACGTCGCACGCGCCCTGGAGACCGGGGTGCAGATGGTCCACCTGCACGCGCGTGACGCCGACGGCGTACAGACATCGAATCACGATGCCTATGGTCGCCTGGTGGAGTCCATCCGCGCCCTGCCCGGCGGCCACGAACTGGCCGTGTGCGTAACCACCAGCGGTCGGCTTGATGCCGGCTTTGAACCCCGGGCGCGTGTGTTGGACCTGGATGGCGCGGCGCGGCCCGACATGGCCAGCCTGACGTTGAGTTCCCTGAACTTCATGCAGTCCGCCAGCGTCAACGCGCCCGACACCATCCGCCGGCTCGCCCAGCGCATGCAGGAGCGCGGCATCCGGCCCGAACTGGAGGTGTTCGACCTGGGCATGGCCAATTTCGCGCGGGTCCTGCTGGCCGAGGGCTTGGTCCAGGCGCCCCTGTATGTCAACGTACTGCTTGGCAACGTCGCGGGGGCACAAGCCGATGCCCTGCAATTGG
>CAZUJD010000031.1:13344-17076 GCA_964620025.1 uncultured Ramlibacter sp.
CCTCGTCGGGGCCTTCGTCGTCTTCATGATGGTCTGCGTCGTCAGCGTGGCCGGACTTGGCCGGTTCCAGCTGCCCGCCAACGGCCTGGGGCTGCTGTTGGCCGACGGTGTGCGCGTGGGCCTGGAAGACAACCTCTGGCTTGATCCGCAACGCACCCGCGCAGCCAGCAACGCCCTGCTGGTCGAACGCGTCGTGGCGACCGCAGCGCTGTTTGGCCGCACCCTGATGCCGCGCTCACGGGTGCGCAGCCTGCTGGGGCTGACGCCGTGAAGCAGGACTTCATCACTTTCGGCGCACCGGACATTGGCGACGCCGAGATGCAGGCCGTGCTCTCGGCACTGCGCAGTGGCTGGCTGGGCACCGGACCGCGCGTGGCCGAGTTCGAAGCCAATATGGCGGCCTACAAGCAGATCGCACCGGCAAACGCCGTTGCCCTGAACTCATGTACGGCCGCATTGCACCTGAGCCTTCTGGCCGCCGGCGTGGGCCCGGGCGACGAGGTCATCACACCGGCCCTGACCTTCTGTTCTGTTGTCAATGTGATCCTGCATACTGGCGCCACACCGGTTCTGGCCGATGTGGACCCGGTTTCCATGAACCTCGATGCAAAGGGGCTTCGTACTGCCCTGACCGGCCGCACCCGTGCCGTGGTGCCCATGCACTACGCCGGGCGACCCTGCGAGATGGATGAAATACAGGCTGTGGCACGGGAGCACGGTCTGGCGGTCATCGAAGATTGCGCCCATGCGGCCGAATCACTGTACCGCGGCCGGTCCGCGGGAACGATCGGGGATTTCGGATGCTTCAGCTTTTACGCCACCAAGAACCTGGTCACCGGGGAAGGCGGCATGCTGCTCGCACGTGATGCGGCACAGGCCGAGCGCTGCCGGCGCCTGGCGCTGCATGGCATGAGCCGGGATGCCTGGCAGCGGTACTCGGCCCAGGGGTTCCAGCACTATGACGTGGTGGAGTGTGGCTTCAAGTACAACATGATGGATTTGCAGGCTGCCCTCGGCCTGAGCCAGCTTCAACGGCTGGAGCCGGCCTGGCAACAACGCGCCCGCCAGTGGGCACGCTACCAGGATGCCTTTGCCGGCCTGCCGGTCACACGCCCGGCTCCTGTTGCACCGCACATGCGCCATGCGTACCACCTCTACACACTGCTGGTGGACGAGGCGGTGTGTGGCACCAGCCGCGACCACGTGTTGCAGCACCTGCACAGCCGTGGCGTTGGAAGCGGAGTTCACTACCGCGCGCTGTCGGGCATGTCTTACTACCAGCAACGACTGGGCTGGAGGTCCGCAGACACCCCCGTTTCCACAGCCATTGGAAGCACCACCCTGAGCCTGCCGCTGGGGCCCCGCTTGAGCGACGCTGACGTGGACCGGGTTATTGCAGCTGTGCGCGAAGCGCTCGCGCCAGCCTGAGGTCCTGTGCGTTTAATACAGAACTAACGCAATTTTTTCGCCGGACCGGCGCCGGGCTTGCGTGGCGAGCCGGTCGCACGCGGAGGCAGGCCGGTGTGTTGCGTGAGCAAGGTGCCTTTCTTCGGCGATCCTGGCTTGGCCGGCGCGGCGGTCGAGTTCTTGCGCCGCGCGCTCTGGTAGCTGCCGTCGGTCAGTGGCTGGTAGGTGGGAATCAGGTGGTGCTTGCCATTGCCGATCAGGTCGGCGCGGCCCATGGACTTCAGCGCGTCACGCAGCAGCGGCCAGTTGTTGGGATCGTGGTAGCGCAAGAAGGCCTTGTGCAGGCGGCGGCGCTTTTCACCGCGCACGATGTCCACCGTCTCGGTGTCATCGCGTACCGCGCGGCGCACACCCTTGAGTGTGTTGCGGCCGGTGTGGTACATGGCGGTTGCCGTGGCCATGGGGCTTGGATAGAAGGTCTGCACCTGGTCAGCGCGAAAGCCGTTTTTCTTCAGCCAGACGGCCAGATTCATCATGTCAGCGTCGCTGGTACCCGGGTGCGCTGCAATGAAATAGGGGATGAGGAACTGCTTCTTGCCCGCCTCGGCACTGAATTTTTCAAACATCTGCTTGAAGCGGTCGTAGCTGCCGATACCGGGCTTCATCATCTTGGACAGCGGGCCCTGCTCGGTGTGTTCCGGCGCGATCTTCAGGTAACCGCCCACATGATGCTGGACCAGTTCCTTGACGTATTCGGGGCTTTGTACGGCCAGGTCGTAGCGCAGGCCAGAGCCAATCAGGATTTTCTTGATGCCCTTCAGGCCCCGCGCACGGCGGTATATCTTGATGAGCGGGCCATGGTCGGTGTGCAGGTTCTGGCAGATACCCGGGTAGACGCAGCTTGGCTTGCGACAGGCCGCCTCGATCTCGGGCGTCTTGCAGCCAATGCGGTACATGTTGGCCGTGGGTCCACCCAGGTCGCTGATCACGCCGGTAAAGCCAGCCACCTTGTCGCGGATGTCCTCCACCTCGCGGATGATGGATTCCTCGGACCGGCTCTGGATGATGCGGCCTTCGTGCTCTGTGATGCTGCAGAAAGTGCAGCCGCCAAAGCAGCCGCGCATGATGTTCACACTGAAGCGGATCATCTCCCAGGCGGGGATTTTGGTCGCGCCGTCATGGCTGCCGTTTTCGTCGGCGTAGGCCGGGTGCGGGCTGCGCGCATAAGGCAGGTCAAACACATGGTCCATTTCGGCCGTGGTCAGCGGGATGGGCGGCGGGTTGATCCACACGTCGCGCGCAGTCACGCCCTCGCCATGCGCTTGCACCAGCGCGCGGGCGTTGCCTGGGTTGGTCTCCAGGTGCAGCACCCGGTTGGCGTGGGCATACAGCACGGGGTCGGACTTGACCTGCTCGTAGCTGGGCAGGCGGATCACGCTGCGGTCGCGCGGCGGAACCTTCAGCTTGACCTTGGGGTTCGGGTGGAAGGTCAGCGGCTGGATGGCGGGGTTGGCTTCGGCTACCTCACCATTGCCCTCTTCCTTGGCGCAGGTTTCGCCCTGGGCCTGTGCCTGCTCGCTGGTGGTCAGGTAGGGGTTGACGTGGCTTTCCACCCGGCCCGGCGCGTCCACACTGGTGCTGTCAATTTCAAACCAGCCCTCGGGCGATGCGCGGCGGAAGAACGCCGTGCCGCGCACGTCATCGATCTGCTCCACAGGCTCACGGGCCGCCAGGCGATGGGCGATTTCGACAATCGCACGTTCGGCGTTGCCATACAGCAGCAGGTCGCACTTGGCGTCCACCACAATGCTGCGGCGCACCTTGTCAGACCAGTAGTCGTAATGCGCGATGCGGCGCAGGGATCCCTCGATACCGCCCAGTACGATGGGCACGCCGTTGTAGGCTTCGCGGCAGCGCTGGCTGTACACGATGGCTGCGCGGTCAGGCCGCTTGCCACCCACGTCGCCGGGGGTGTAGGCGTCGTCACTGCGGATCTTGCGGTCCGCCGTGTAGCGGTTGATCATGGAGTCCATGTTGCCGCTGGTCACGCCCCAGAACAGGTTGGGCTTGCCCAGGGCCTTGAAGGCCTCGGCGCTTTGCCAGTCGGGCTGGGCAATGATGCCCACCCGGAAGCCCTGGTCGGCCAGCGTACGGCCGATCACCGCCATGCCGAAGCTGGGGTGGTCCACGTAGGCATCACCGGTCACGAGGACGATGTCGCACGAATCCCAGCCCAGCACATCCATCTCGGCGCGGCTCATGGGCAAAAATTTCGGCTGGCCGAAGCGATGCGCCCAGTACTTGCGGTAGCTGGTGATCGGCTTG
>CAZUJD010000032.1:0-4149 GCA_964620025.1 uncultured Ramlibacter sp.
TTGCCCACGGTGGGGTTGGGGGGGGGGGGGGTGGGGGGCGTAGTTGGTTGGTGTAGCCCCGGTTGCCCATGCCGTCAGACCAGGCCAGCCGCCAGCGCCCGCACCACGTCGGCCGCCGGCGCCTGGCGGCAACCGCGCCGGTTGGTGCCAGACCACAGCGGGCTGAAGTCGTCCAGGCCCTGGGCTTCGGCCCGGGCACGCAGCGGCGCCAGGGCCGCTGACGCCAGCGGGAACGGCGGCGCGTCGCTGCTGATGGCACCCATCTCGCGCATCAGGCGGTTGGGCAGCCCGCGCGCCAGCCCGCCCGAAAACAGGTTGGTCAGCGCCGTGGGCGCGTCCAGGTCTTGGAGCCGGGCGCGGTGCAGTGCGCTGGTGCCAGCCTCGTCGCACAGCAAAAACGCCGTGCCCACCTGTACCGCCGCAGCCCCGGCGTCCAGCGCGGCGCGCACACCGGCGGCGTCGCCCACGCCACCGGCGGCCACCACCGGCACGCTCACGGCCTGCACGGTCTGCTGCACCAGCGCCAGCATGGGAAGCTGGCGCGACACATCGGGCGCCAGAAAATGACCGCGGTGGCCGCCGGCCTCCAGCCCCTGGGCGATCACGGCGTCAGCGCCGTGGGCCTGCAGCCACTGCGCCTCGGCCACGGTGGTGGCTGACGACAGCACCAGGCTGCCCATGGCCTTGACCTGGCGCAGCAGGTCGGCCGACGGCAACCCGAAATGAAAACTCACCACGCGCGGCCGGTAGTCCTGCAGCACCTCGGCGGCCTGTGCGTCAAACGGGCGGCGGCTGGCCCCGCCCGCCCCGGCCGCCGGGTCCAGCCCCAGCTGCGCGTAATAGGGTGCCAGCCGCTCACGCCAGCGGGCTTGTACCGCCGAATCGTCTGCGGGCGGCGTGTGGCAGAAGAAGTTGACGTTACAGGCCCGCCCGGCGTCGCGCAGCAGCGCCAGCTGCGCGTCCAGCGCGCGGGCGTCCAGCATGGCCGCAGGCAAGGAGCCCAGCGCGCCGGCGGCACCGGCTGCCAGCGCCAGGGCACTGTCTTGTGCGCCGGCCATGGGCGCCTGGATCAGCGCCAGCGGCGTGCCCAGCATGGCGGCAAATGAGGTGGATGCAGACATGGGCGTTCGTTCGGACAGGGGTGGGTTGGCGGGTTGCAGGGCTATGACTTTACGGCAGGTCTGGCATCAAGTAAATTGATTCATGTTGATTTTTTGAATCATTCATCGAGATACTTATGGATCTGCGCCAGCTTCAGTTCTTTTGTGCCGTGGCCGACGAAGGCGGCTTCACCGCAGCGTCTGACAAGGTGCACACCGTGCAGTCCAACGTCACCATGCGCGTTCGCGCCCTTGAAGACGAGCTGGGCCGTCCGCTGTTTGTGCGGCACAAGTCCGGCACGGCGCTCACGCCCGCGGGCACCACCTTGCTGGGTTATGCACGGCGTATCCTGCAGCTGGTCGAAGAAAGCCGATCCGCCCTGGCCGATGACGCCGCGCCTTCCGGTGCACTGCGCCTGGGTTCCATGGAGACCACCGCCGCCGTACGGCTGCCCGGCATGCTGGCGCGTTACCGGCGCGATTTCCCCGGCGTGCAGCTGTCCCTGGTCACAGGCACCACGGCCGAGCTGGTGCGTGCGGTCGAATCGCAGCGCCTGGACGCCGCCTTTGTCGGCGGCCTGCGGCACAGCCCCGTGCTGGCCCAGGACGAAGCCTTTCGCGAAGAGCTGGTGCTCATCACCGGTGCTGACCTGCGCAGCCTGGCCCAGCTCACACGCGAGTTCACCCAGCACACCGTGCTGGTGTTTCGCACCGGCTGCTTTTACCGATCCACACTGGAGCACTGGTTCCACCAGGCCGGTCTGGTGCCCGGCCAGGTGCTGGAGCTGGGCACGCTGGACGGCATCCTGTCGTGCGTGGCGGCGGGCATGGGCGTGTCGCTGCTGCCCCGCTCGGTACTGGACGGCCACCACCTGCGGGCCAGCCTGCGCGCGCACCGGCTGCCCACCGAGGTGGGCCGTGTGTCCACCATGTTCATCCGCCGTGGCGACCTGGCCGAATCGCCCGCGCTCAGGGCGTTTGTCCTGCAGGTGCGCCAGGGCGCACCCGCAGCGCAGCGCAAGCCGGTCGGGGCGCTTAGCTGACACCGGCCGGCGCCAGCTGGGTGCCGCAGTCCCACCAGTTGGGCGGCGCGTGCAGCGGCAGGGGGTCGCGCAGCGGCAGACCCTTGCGCAGTTCCTCAAAGCGTTCGGCCGCTGTGACGATGCGGTCGATCTTGTCCACCCCCTGCCCTGCATAAAGCGACAGCTTGCGCGCCATGCGCGGGTGGTCCACCGCGCGGGCGCCGCCGCCCATCAGGCGCAGCGGGTTGTAGCGTTCGCGGTTGGGTATCACGCGGTGGGGGGTGCCGTAGGTCCAGCCAAATGAATAGCCGGTGCGGTACTCGGTGTCGTCAGCCGTGGCCTGCACGATGCGCTCCTTGTACAGCGGGTGGGCGCTGGATTCGTGCGTGGCCACAAACGCCGTGCCGGCCATCACGCCGGCCGCGCCCAGGGCCATGGCAAGGCGCACGTCACGCCGGTGGGTGATGGCGCCAGCAGCGATCACCGGTACCGGCCCGGCCAGCGCGCAGATGGCCGGCAGGATCACCGACAGCGCAATGGTGCCGGGGTGCAGGTGGCCGCCCGCCTCACTGCCCTGGGCCACCAGGATGTCGGCGCCACGTGCCAGCGCCTCGCGGGCCAGCGCCAGCGTGCCCACCTGCACCATCACCACCATGCCGGCATCTTTCGCCCGGCGTATGGCGTCGGGGTAGGCCTCGGCATAAAAGAGCGACAGCAGGCGCGGCTTTTCCTGCAGCACCACGTCCAGCTGCGCGTCAAACACCGCCGCACCGCCAAACTGCGGCACCAGGTTCACGCCGATCGGCCGGTCGGTCAGTTCGCGGGTTTGCCGTATCCACTGGCGCAGCTGGCGCGGCGCCACGCGCAGCCCGCCCACGATGCCCATGCCGCCAGCCCGCGACACAGCGGCCACCAGCGGCGGGCCGGCCAGCCCGGCCATGCCGGCCTGGAAGATGGGGGGTTCGATGCCGCACAGGCGGGTGATGCGGCAGTCTGAATGGGGCACTGCGGGGTTCAGCATGTCACAGCTCCACCTTGCGGCCCAGCATGCGCCACAGCACGTCGTTGCGCAACACAAAGTGGTTTTTCAGGGCGCCGAACAGGTGCAGTGCCAGGCCTGCGGCGGCGGCCGTGGCGCCCACGGCAAACAGCAGATCCACCACCCGGTGCAGCACCGGGCTGGGCCCGGGCAACGCCGGCAGGTCCAGACCCCAAGGCAGAGGCACCACGCGGCCCGCGGCCGCCTGCGACAGCCAGGCGGCCACCGGCAGCAGCACCCCTGCCAACAGCAGCGCGGCGGCATTGGTGCGGCTCACGATGATTTCCACCGGGTTGGGCGTGCCCACCGGCAGCGGGTGCACCGACGTCAGCCGCGCCCACAGCCGCCAGGCTGACAGCGCGCACACCGCACAGCCCAGCAGGTTGCGTGCTGACAGCGCAGCGCCCGCCTGACTCTGAGGCACCGCGCCCAGGACCAGCGCCAGCCACAGCAGCAGCAGGCAGGCCAGCAGCAGCGCATGCACCCAGTGCAGCACCAGCGTGAGCGGTGCAAACCCCATTCCGTTGTCGCGCCACTGCATGGCCTGTCTCCTTTCACGTTGAAGGCGTGAAAGTTAGGCGCAGGTGTACATCATGTCCAATGATGTTTTTAGATTGTTTGAATCATCAAAACAGATTAATCACGGATGAAACCGCCGCGTGAGGAAGTCGATCACCGCCCGCACCCGGCTGGGCACATGGCGGTTGCCCGGGTACAGCAGCGAAAACGGCCGCGATGCGCCCGCGTGCTGGGGCAGCACCTCCACCAGCGAGCCATCGGCCAGCGCGTCCTGCACGATGAAGCGGTAGGTCTGTGCCAGCCCGGCGCCGGCGCGCGCCAGCGTCACCGGGCCCAGGATGTCGTCGGCGCAGCTCAGCCGCCCGGGGGTCTGCCGCTCCTGCACCTGGCCGTCCACGTGTAGTAGCCAGGGTACCGGTGCCCCGGTACGCGGCAGCACAAACTGGATGCATTCGTGCGCGGCCAGATC
>CAZUJD010000032.1:4159-16630 GCA_964620025.1 uncultured Ramlibacter sp.
CCGTGCGCACGCAGGTAGCGGCGCGACGCCACGATCACCAGGTCGGCGTCTTCCAGCTTGCGCGCGATCAGGCCGGAATCGGGCTGCACACGCCCGCGAATGGCCAGGTCAAAGCCTTCTTCGGCAAAGTTGATGTTGCGATTGGTCAGCTGCAGGTCCAGCTCGATCTCGGGGTACTGCCGCATGAATTCGGGCAGCACCGGCAGCACGCGGTGGTGCCCGTACGACGTGGGCAGGCTGATGCGCACCTTGCCCGCAGGGCGCTGCTGCTGGCCAGTCACTTCGCGCTCGGCTTCGGCCAGCTGGGTCAGCGCCCCACGGCATTGTTCGTAAAAGCGCTGGCCGTCGTCGGTCAGGCGCACGCGGCGCGTGGTGCGCGTCAGAAGCCGCACCCCCAAGCGGCCTTCCAGCCGTCCCACCGAGCGGCTCACAGCGGCGGTGGTGAGCCCGGTCGCCCGCGCGGCGGCGGTAAAGCCCTGGTGCTGTGCCACCAGGCAGAACAGCTCGATGCCGCTGAGCAACAGGCCTTCAAATTGGCGGTTCATTGTTGTCTTTCATGTTAACAGTCAATTGAGTCTATGCGGGTTTATTTAACCCTGCTGGCTCAATAGCATGGGTTTCCCGCAACTCCACGGTATTTCTCCATGCGTCTCTACTACTCGCCAGGTGCCTGTTCGCTGGCGTCCCACATCGTGCTGCGCGAAACGCAGTCCCGCTTCAGCCTGGCGCGCGTAAACCTCCAGCAGCAAACGCTGGAGGACGGCACCGACTTCAAATCTGTCAGCAGCCGCCACCAGGTGCCGGTGCTGGAGCTGGACGACGGCTTCCGCCTGAGCGAAGGCCCGGTCGTCATGCAGTTCATTGCCGACCGCCAGGGCGCCACGAACCTGCTGCCGGCGCCCGGCAGCGCGCAGCGCTGGCGCGTGCTGGAATGGTGCAACCACCTGACGTCCGAGGTGCACAAGTCGTTCACACCGATCTTTCACGGCAAGCTTGACGCCGCCAGCATCGGCCAGCTCAAGGCCGGGTTGAAAGACAAGCTGGCTTATCTGGACGGTCACCTGGCCGGCCGCGATTACCTCACGGACAGCGGCTTCACCATTGCCGACGCCTACCTGTTTGTGCTGCTGGGCTGGGTGCCGCACATCAAGCTGGACATCTCCGACCTGGGCCACCTGGCAACCTTCCGGGCCCGCGTGGGTTCGCGCCCTTCGGTGCGCGAAGCCCTGCAGGCCGAAGGCCTGGCGCTCTGATGCCTCGGGCAGCCACCATGTCCACCAGCTACATCTTTGCCGGCGACCCCATGTGCTCGTGGTGCTACGGCTTTGCCAGCGAACTGGCCGAGGCACTGCGCGACCTGCCCGCGCTGAACCTGCAGATCCGCATGGCGGGCCTGTGGGCCCATGGCCGCGACCCGCTGGACGACGCCGCCAAGGCCTTTCGCCTGCGCCACTGGGAGCGCGTAGAGGCCGCTGCACGCGTGCCCTTCAACCGCGAGGCGCTCAAATCGCGCCAGGGCTTTGTGTATGACACCGAACCGATCTCGCGCGCGTTTGTCACCGGTCGCATGCTGGTGACCGGGCTGGACCAGCTGGGCCTGTTCCGCGCGCTGCAGCGCCTGTTCTACGTGGACGGCCTGGACACCACCGATGAGGCGGTGCTGCAGGCCGCGCTGGAGCGCGAGCTGGCCGCCCAGGGCCACACCGATGAAGCGCTGCGCGCCGCGTCGGTGATGCGGTCGCACGCCGCGTCGGTGGCCACCCAGGCCGACTTTGACCGCGTACGCGGCTGGGGACTGCGCAGCTTCCCGCAACTGCTGGCCGTGCGCGACGACAGCAGCATGACCGTGCTGAGCAACGGCTTCGCACCTGCTACGCAGTTGCGCCAGGTGCTGCGCGACAGCCTGAGGCGCGACTGAGGCGCAACGCTGCATTCCTCCTTTCACCTTCAACCCCACATCCACAATCAACTTCAAGGAATCCAACATGAGTCAAGACATTGCCGTTGTCTACCACAGCGGTTACGGCCACACCCGCCGCGTGGCGGAAGCCGTGGCGCGCGGCGCCAACGCCGTCCTGGTGCCCGTCGACGAGCACGGCCAGATCGGCGAAACGGCATGGCAGACGCTGGCCGAGGCGCGCGCCATCATCTTCGGTTCGCCCACCTACCTGGCCAACGTGAGCTGGCAGTTCAAGCGCTTCATCGACGCGTCGTCCAGCGTATGGATGAAACAGGGCTGGAAGAACAAGCTGGCTGCCGGTTTCACCAACAGCGCCGGCATCAACGGCGACAAGCTGATGACGCTGCAGACCCTGTTTGCCGCATCACAGCAGCACGGCATGATCTGGGTGAGCACCGGCATGATGCCCAGCAACGCCAAGTCGTCCGGGCGCGAGGACGTGAACTATCTGGCTTCGTTCATGGGCCTGATGACCGCCACGCCGTTTGATGCGTCGGTTGAGGAAATGCACCGCGGCGACCTGGAAACGGCCGTGCTGTTCGGCCAGCGCGTGGCGCAAGCCGCTCGTGCTAGTGCTGCCTGACGCCGGGGACGCTGCCATGCCCTATGTGCTGATACAGGTCACGCGTGACGGCGTGAGCGCCGAGCAGAAGTCCATGCTGATCCGCCAGAGCACGGACATGCTGGTCAATGTGCTGGACAAGGACCCGGCCACCACGTTCGTCGTGGTGGAAGAAGTGGACACCGACAACTGGGGCGTGGCGGGCGAGCCCGTCACCGCCCTGCGCGCCCGCGCCACCCAGAGCAGCGCGGCGGCAGAAACTGTCGCCCGGCGCCGGGCCGACCGCCAGGCGATCCGCACCGTGGTGCAGGATTATCTGGACGGGCTGTACCACTGCGACACCGCGCGGCTGCAGCGCGTGTTCCACCCGCGTGCGCTGTATGCCACGGTGGCCGGCGGCACGCCGCTGTACCTGTCGATGCAGGAGTATTTTCCGGTGGTGGCGCAGCGCGACCCGCCGGCTCGCACCGGCGCTGCGCGGCGCGAACGCCTGCTGGCGATCGACTTCGCCGGGCCGGACACGGCGCTGGTCAGGCTGGAATGCAGCTTCTTCCAGAAGGACTACCTGGACCTGCTGACCTTTGTGCGAGATGACGGGCGCTGGCAGATCATCTCCAAGGTCTTTCACTATGAGCCGGCGGCATGAAGATCGCCGACATTGAAGCCATTCACCTGGCCATTCCGTTCAGCTCGGGCGGGCAGCCGCAGGCCGGCGTCTGGGGCGCAGGCGGCATGAGCCGGGTGGATTCGCTGGTGCTCAAGGTCACCGCCGACGACGGCCGCGTGGGCTGGGGCGAAGCCTTCGGCTTTGTATCCATCCCCGCGGTGAGCGCGGCCATCCAGCACATCGTGGCACCTGCAGTGCGCGGCCAGAGGGCAGACGCCATCGAGCCGCTCATGCAGGACCTGCAGCGGCGCTTTCACATCTTCGGGCGTAGCGGCGCGATCATGTTTGCGCTGTCGGCGCTGGACATTGCACTGTGGGACCTGAAAGGCCGCGCGCTGGGCGTACCCGTGCATGCGCTGCTGGGGGGCACCCGCCGCACCAGCATCCGTTGCTATGCCAGCCTGATCCGCTACACCGATCCCGAGGTCGTGGCGCGCAACGTCTGGCGGGCGGTGGCGGGCGGTTACCGCCACATCAAGCTGCACGAGGTGGAGATGGATGCCATCACCGCCGCGCGCGCCGCCGCCGGCGACGAGGTGGAGATCACCCTGGACGTCAACTGCCCCTGGACCGTGCGCCAGGCACTGGACAAGGCGCAGCAGTTGCGGGCCGTCAGCCCACGCTGGCTGGAGGAACCGGTGTGGCCGCCCGAGAACTACCAGGGCCTGGCCCAGGTACGCCAGGGCGGCGGCATTCCCGTGGCCGCCGGCGAAAACGCGTCGACCCTGCACGACTTCCAGCAGATGCTGGCCGCCGGGGCTGTGGATTTTGTGCAGCCCAGTCCGGCCAAGATGGGCGGCATCACGGAACTGCGCAAGGTTTTTGCCCTGGCTGCGGCCCACAACACCACGGTCATGGTGCACAGCTTTTATGACGGCCCCGGCCTGCTGGCCGCCGTGCATGCCACGGCCGCATTGGGCGGCGATGAATCGCTCGTCGAATGGCGCTACCTGGATCTGGAAGCTCAGCTGTACGGCCCGGCGATCCTGCCGCGCGAAGGCTGCATCGCCGTTCCATCCGGCCCGGGGTTGGGGCTGGATCCTGACCCCGATGTGATACGCGATTACCGGGTGGCGCCACCGGCGTGACCCCGGCCCCGGGGGCAACTCGGCCCCTGTGTTTCTGGCGCCTTCCGGCGCCACTTTTTTACTTGCAACTTCAAGGAGACATGCATGAAATCGACCCGCCTTCATCAACCCCGTAACGCGCTGGCGGCCTGCGGCCTGGCCGCCCTGGCGTTGTGCAGCGCGCTGGCCCAGCCCGCCGCCGCCCAGAGCCTGCCGCTGGACCGGTTTGGCTACCGGCTGCCGGAGGACATCCAGTTCAGCGGCTTTGCCGCCTTTCCGCAGGATGTGCGCCTGTCTGTGGTGGCCGGCGACCCGCGTCAAAAGGCGCCTTTCGTGGTGCGCGTGCGCGTGGGCGCCGACGCCAAAATCATGCCGCACAAGCACCCCGAGGACCGCATCTACACGGTGCTGTCGGGCGTGTTCTACATCGGCCTGGGCGAGACGTTCGACCCCGACAGGCTGCGCGCCTACCCGCCTGGTACCGTGCTGATCCTGCCCGGTGGCACGTCGCATTTCCACTGGGCGCGTTCCGGTGAATACACCACGCAGGTCAGCGCCATCGGGCCGCTGGGGTTGCAGTACCTGAACCCGGCAGACGACCCGCGCAACAAGTAGGCACCTGCCTCAACCCTCTCCCCCTCCTCCAAAAAAAAGCCGCGGCAGGTGCCGCGGCAAAAGGGGGAGACCCACTGCGAAAAAGTTCTTTGAACGTCGCCTACTGGCGCACCGCCTCGATCTGGATCTGCAGGCGGATGGCATCGTCGGGCACCACCACCGGCAGGCCGTGCACGATGCCGTATTTGCTGCGCACCACGGTGGCTTCGAAATCGCCACCACACACTTCGCGCTTGAGAAAGGTGTTGTCATAGCACGCAAAGCGCACCGCCTTGAGCGTGATGGGGTGTGTGACGCCACGCATCGTGAGCTGGCCCGGCACCTCCACCAGTTTGTCGTCATTGAAGTTGAAGCTTGTGCTGACAAAGCGGGCTTCGGGGTGCTTGTCCACGTCGAAGTAGTCGTCCTGGCGCAGATGCGCATCAAACGGTGCCACGCCGGTGCTGATGGACTTCATGTCGATGATGATTTCGGCCTTGCCGGTGCGCGCCTTCGCGTCATAGGTGATGTTGCCGCGAGTGCGGTCAAACCGGCCGCGGCTGGTGGACACACCGAAATGCCGCGCTTCCCAGTTCACAAAGGTGTGGGTCGGCTCCACCGAATAGGTGGCTGGCTGGGCCCATGCGGTGGCCGGGTCAATGCACAGGGCTGATACGGCCAGCGCGGCGGCGAGAAGGGGAACTCGATGATTCATGGTGGCGGGGATTTCCTCAGGTAGTTGCCTGACAGTCAGGCGGGTGAAACACCGGCAGCAGCGCCTACGGGGGCGCCACACCGGTCAGTGCAAGGCGAAAGACCACCTGGACTTCGTTGGCCACGATGGACAGGTCGTTCCATTCGCCGTCGCCGATGCGAAAGTCCATTCGGCGGATCTGCAGGGTGCCGTCGGCATAGGTCGTTGCCGCCCGGCGCGTGAGCGCCACCGGCACCGTCACCTTCTGGGTCTGTCCCTTGATGGCCAGCACGCCGTCCAGTTCGAACCGGCCCGCGCCCAGCGCACGCACGGCACTGGAGGTGAACGTGGCCTGCGGCTGGCGGGCGGAATCGAACCATCCCGGCTTGCGCAGCTCGCGTTCGGTGTCGGCGTTGCCGATCTCGGTGCTGAGCAGGTCGATGGCCAGGCTGACCTGGCTGGAGGCGGGATTGCGCGGGTCAAACCGGCTGTTGATGCTGAAGCTGCGGAACTGGCCCTGCACCGGCACACCCATCTGGCGGCTGACGAAACGGATGTGGCTTTCAGCCGCCACCAGTTGCTGCAACGCCGGCTTGGTGCCAGCCGTCTGCGCCAGCGTCGGCGGCATCAGGGCCGCAGTGAACAGCAAGGCGACCAGGCTGCGACGGGAAGGTTCGGGAAATGGCGGGAGCATGGCGAGTATCAATCGGTTGGTGAAGGGTTACCAGGGACGCATGCGGGCCAGCAGGCCGTCACGGTCGAGGAACTGGTGCTTGAGCGCTGCCAGCACATGCAGTGCCACCACCAACAGCAGCAGCCAGGCCAACACCCAGTGCCAGACCTTGAGCTCATCGGCCAGCGTGCGGTTTCGCGGCACCCAGTCGGGCAGGGGCACCAGGCCCAGCCAGGTCACGGGAAAGCCGGTGGCGCTGCTGTAGGCCCAGCCAACCAGCGGCACGCACAACATCAGCACATACAGCAGTGCATGGGCCAGTGATGCCAGCTGGCGCTGCCACTGCGGCAGGGCCGCAGGCTGTTGCGGCGGTGCATGGCGCAGGCGCCACAGCAAACGCCACACACCCAGGAACAGCACGCTCATGCCGGCCCACTTGTGCCAGTTGAACAGCTTGAGCCGCTGCACCGACATGGGCAGGTCCACCATGACCAGGCCCATCACGCCCGCAGCCAGCAGCAGGACGGCCACGACCCAATGCAGCCAGGCGGCGGTGATGCCATAGCGCGGGGGATGTTCGGCAAAGCGCCCGCAAGGGCGACGGGATGGAACGGCAGACATGAAGCGGAAGAAACAACGGGACAGAACCTGCGGCCGCATTCAATGTCACGGCCACGCATGGGTCTGCACTCTAGGTGGCATCCGCTACGCTATAAAGCGCCCCACCAGTACTTCACTGTTGACGCATGGGTCAACAATCGGGCCAGTCCAGCCAAGGCTGAATAGCCACTGTCCTAGAACTTCGTGTAGCCGCCATCAATCAGGAACTGCTCGCCGGTGGCATAGCCCGACGCGTCGCTGGCCAGGTACACGGCAATGCCGCCGAAGTCCTCGATCTTTCCCCAGCGCCGCGCGGGGATGCGCGGCAGCACGGCGTCGGCAAACTTGGGGTTGTTCACCGACTGCTGCGTCATGTCGGTCTCGATCCAGCCTGGCAGGACGCTGTTGACGCGGATCTTGTGGCGGGCCAGCTCCATGGCCAGCGCGCGCACCATGGACGTGACCGCCCCCTTGGATGCGCCGTAGTGGCTGTTGCGCGCTGCGCCTTCCACCGCCGCCGTACTGGCCGTGGCCACCAGCGAGCCGCCCTGCCCCTGCGCGATCATCTGGCGCGCTGCCGCGCGAAAGGTCAGGAACACGCCCTCCACGTTCACCCGCTGCACGCGGCGCCACTCGTCCAGGCTCATGTCTTCGATGCGTGTGCCCTTGCTGGACACCCCTGCGTTGGCAAAACAGGCGTCCAGCCGCCCGCCCAGGGCCTGCACACTCTGCGCAAAGGCGGCCTCCACCTGCGCTTCGTCACCCACATCGCAGGTAAAGGCATGCACCCGGGCTGCATCGCCGCCGGCAGCGGCCAGCTCTGCCGCCAGCCGCGCACGGGCGTCCTGGGTCTTGCCGGGGTTGGAGCCCCAGATGGCCACGGCCGCGCCGGACGCCAGCAGCGCGCTGGCCATGCCGTAGCCAATGCCGCCATTGCCGCCGGTCACGATGGCCGTGCGGCCGCTGAGGTTGAAGGGGGTGTACATGGGGGGTTCTCCTGTTCTGGCTGTCTGCGTCTGCGGGCGTGTCAGCGCAGCAGTATCGCCAGCCGCCCGCCGGGGCGCTGTCGCTGGGCCGACAGCGCGGGGAACCTTGTGGCCGCGGCGCGGCTCCATCAGCCATGCTGCAAACCCTGACTGAACTCCTGGGCCGCCTGACGGCCACCACCGGTGCGTCGTCCGCCGCCGACCATGCCCGTGCCCTGCAACTGGCCGCGGCCGTGTTGCTGGTCGAGGTCATGCGGGCCCAGCCCGACGTGAGCCCCGCCGAACGGCAAACGGTACTGGACGCATTGCGCCGCCGTTTCACGCTGGACGCGAACGAGCTGGCCCTGTTGCTGGCGCAGGCCGAGGCCCAGGCGGCCCAGGCCAATGATTTCTACCGCTTTACCAGCCAGCTGAACGACCACTGCAGCCAGCCCGACAAGGTCGCGCTGGTCGAGGCCATGTGGCAGGTGGCCTATGCGGACGGCCTGCTGGACGCCCACGAGAACCACGTGATCAGCAAGGTGGCCGGGCTGCTGCACGTAACCCACGGCGAATACATCGCCGCCAAGCTGCACGCGCAGCAGCAGGCGGACTGAGCCGCAGCCGCTCAGCCCTGAGCGTGCTTGCCCGCGCTCCAGCCGCGGTCGCCGGCAGCGTCGGCCGCCACCTTGTCGGGCACGGCTTCCAGCGGCGTGGCCATGCTGTCGTTCCAGCGGTTCAAAAAGCCGAACATGGCCACCACGCCCAGCAGTTCCACCACTTCGCCTTCGCTCCAGTGCTCGCGCAGGCGGGCAAACAGTTCGTCGGTCACCTCGTTGGGCTGGGCGGCGGCGGCCAGCGCGAAATCAAGCGCCACACGCTCACGCGGCGTGTAGTGCGGGCTGGTGGCATACACCCACACATCGGCCAGCTTGGCCTCGGTCACGCCAAAATTCTTCGCACCCAGCAGGGTATGGGCCTGGCAATACAGGCAGCCCGCGGCCTTGCTCGCCACATGGCCGACCAGCCGGCGAAAACCCAGGTCCACTTCACCCGCCGGGTCCATCACCGCGCCGTTGAGCTGGGCAAAGGCCTGCACCAGTTTCGGCTTGCGCTGCATGGTCAGCACGCTGTTGGGCGTGAAACCCAGGGTGGACAAAAAGAAATCAAAGTGCGGCTTGAGCTCGGGCGTGGTCTCGGGTGGCAGGGGTTTCAGTCGGGGCATGTCTCGGGGCCTTTCTGGCAAAGCGCAAAGTATGGCGTGATTCCATAATCAGGGGCATGAGCCTGCTGACCACCCTGGATGACCTTCGCCCCCTGTACGAACCCGTGCGCGAGCGTTCCGCCGCCAAGGAGCTGCCTGCGCTGGATGTGCATGCCACGCGCTTCATTGCCCTGTCGCCCTTTGTGGTCGTGGCGACAGGTGGCGTGGACGGCATGGACGCGTCGCCGCGCGGCGGCGCACCGGGCTTTGTGAAGGTGGTGGACGCGCACACGCTGCTGATTCCCGATTCACCCGGCAACAACCGTCTGGACACCTTGCGCAACCTCATCCACACGCCGCAGCTGGGCCTGCTGTTCATGGTGCCGGGTGTGGACGAGACGCTGCGCGTCAACGGCACGGCCGTGCTGTCGGTGGACGAGGCCGAGCGTGAACTCTGCAGGGACGAGCGCCGCGTGCCCAAGCTGGTGATCCGCGTGACGGTGCAGGCCAGCTACCTGCATTGCGCCAAGGCGCTGATGCGCTCCGGGCTGTGGGACGCTACCCACCACCAGCCGCGCAGCTGCATGCCCAGCATGGGCGAGATGCTGCGCGACCAGGTGGCCGGCAAGGTGGCGCCCGGTACCGAGTTTGAGACGCAGGAACAGATGCTGGCGCGTTACCGGCAGACGCTTTAGCCGCCTTTCCCCAGTTTGGGGGATGCGCGGGCCGCGCTGCGCCGGTATGTTCGCAACACCCCAGGAGGCCCCGCATGCTGATCTTCACCCACCGCCGGCTCGATACAGCCGCCACCGACGAATCTGCGCTCACGCGTGCCTACACGCCGTTTTCCAGCGCGCTCAACAGCGTGTCGGTCGCTGCCGGTGCCCAGGGCGGCTGGCGCGTGAGCGACCCGCGCACCGCGCTGTCCGACGCCGCCGCCGTGCAGCTGATCGATGCGGTGCTCAAGGGCGACAAGCCGGTGCTGTTCTACCTGCATGGCAACAACACCGACCCGGCGCGCTGCTTTGCCCGCTGCGACGCGCTGCAGCGCCAGTACGGCGTGGCCGTCATCGGCTTTTCGTGGACATCTGAAGGCTACCTGCCTGACGGCTCTGATCACCCCGGCCTGGACACCAGCCGTCCCGCCACCGACGACGACGACGAAGCCCTGGCCGCCGCGACCTCGCGCGAGGCGCTGCGCGAGGGCTGGATCGCGCGCAAGGCCCGCCGCTATGCCCAGGCCAAGGTCAATGCCCAGCACAGCACCGACGCCCTGGCCCGCGCGCTGCGGCTGGTGGCGTCGCGCCGGCTGCAACTCATGCAGCAGAAGGTCTCTCTGGCCGTGCACAGCCTGGGCTGCCACTTCCTGCATTACACGGTGGACCAGCAGGATGCCCAGGCGTCGCTGGCGGCCATGCACAACGTGGCGCTGATGGCCGGGTGCACCGGCGCGGACAAGCATGCGGCCTGGGTGGGACGCATCCGGCCGCTGCGGCGCGTGTACATCACCTACACGCGGGCCGACACCGTGCTGTTGGGCGCCGGCGTGGTGGACGGCGATGTCAAGCTCGGCACCGCCCCGGGCAACGAGCTGCTGTCCGGCCCCCTGTACCGCTATATCGATTTCGAGAACGCCAGAAAGATGAGCGCCGGCGCCCACAGCTATTTCGTGGCGCGGCCAGGCAAGAAGCTGTCCACCCATGCCACCCTGCTGTTCGGCCGCATCTTCCGTTCCGAGCCCGACTTCGAAGGCGGCATGCAGGCCGCGCACCAGGTGTATCCCATGGGCTGCAGCGCAGACGGCACGGTGTGCGCCATGGGCGGGTCCGCGCCACCGCCAGACGGCCCGTAAAGCCCGCGCAGACGATGGTCTGCTCAGACAAATGGCCAGTTCCTGCGCCTGGCGTGCGGGTGCTTCAATGACCCGGACGATCCAAGGAGGTCATCATGGATAGGGTCAGAAGTCTGTTCGGCGGCCTGGCGGGCCCCACCACTGCACCAGCAACCTTGCAGCGGCCGTCTGCGCCTGCGCCCCTGGCGGATGCTGCGCGCGCCACCGCGTTACGCAGCCCCTGCTATGACCGGCAGCTTGTGCCGTCACTGGACAGCGACCACATTGCCTTGCTGGCGCTGGTCAAGCGCGCCGCGACCGCCGCGGCCACGGACGACGCCCAGACGGCCCTGCGGGCGCTGCACAAATTTCATTCGCTGCTGTCAGACCACCTGCTGCAGGAGAACACGCGCCTGTACCTGTACATCCGCTCGTCGCCGCAGGCCCGCGCGTCGGGCCGGGCCGGCCTGTCGCGCGCCTTCCAGATCGAAATGAACCAGATCGCCCGGACGGTGACGCAGTTTGTGGACCAGTACACCGCCAATCAGCAGGCAGTCCTGGGCCCGGCTTTCATGGTGGATCTGGATTCCATCCGCCAGACGCTGGCGGCCCGGTTCAAACGCGAGGAAAGCACGCTGTACCCGATGTACGCACCATCCAACCTGGCGATGTAAGGTTTTTGGGTTACGGGCAGACTACCCCGCACATCCAGCAGCCAGCCGGCGACCGGCGGCCGCTCGATGTGTCGTGCTGTCACTCACAACCCAGGAACCTTACCCATGAATACGCTCGTCCTTTCTGCGGTGGCTGCAGCCACCACTGTCTTGTCGCTGGGCGCTTTTGCGCAAACCTCCGCCGGTACAGCGCCGGTGGACCCCAACACTTTCCTCAACCAGTTTGAGTCCACTTTCGGCAAGTTCGAGGGCTACCGGCGCTCTGGCGCCAAGGGCATTTGCGCCATGGGCGAATTTGTGGGCACCGCGGACGCACGCGCACTGTCCAGCGCCTCGGCCTTCAGCGGCAAGCCGGTGCCGGTGGTGGTGCGCTTTTCTGTCGGTGGCGCCAACCCCAAGGCACCTGACAACACCCGGGGCCAGCGCAACATGGCGCTGCAGTTCAACCTGCCGGACGGCGAACAGTGGCAGATGGGCAATATTTCGGCCCCGGTGTTTGGCTCTTCTTCGCCGCAGCAGTTCCTGGGCCGCCTGGTTTCGCTGCAACCCGACCCGGCGACCAGGATGCCCGATCCCGCCAAGGTCAAGGCCTTTGCCGACGCCAACCCCGAGGTGCTGCTGCAGGGGCGCTACTTTGCTTCACAACCAGTGCCGGCCAGTTTTGGCGCGGTCAACTACTGGGGCGTGCATGCGTTCGGCTTTGTCAACGCCAGCGGCGCGCGCCAGTTTGGCAAGTGGATCTTCGAGCCCGTGGCCGGCGTGCAGGGCCTGACGGACGACGAAGCCAAGGCCAAGGGCCCGAGCTTCCTGTTTGACGACCTGCGCCAGCGTGTGAAGGACGGCAAGGTGGCGTTCAACTTCAACCTGGAGCTGGCCCAGCCCGGCGACAAAATCGACAACGCCACCGTGCCGCTGCCCGAGGGCCGCAAGAAGGTCAACCTGGGCTTGCTGAAGATCACCTCGGTAGCCGCAGATGCGGG
>CAZUJD010000033.1:0-5577 GCA_964620025.1 uncultured Ramlibacter sp.
TTCGCGTCGGTCGTGGCGGTCCCGATGACCTTGAGGCCACGCACAGCGAGTTCGTGGGCGATGGCTGAACCTATTCCGCGCGATGCGCCGGTCACCAGCGCCACTTGCCCTTGCAGGTTGACTTCAGACATGGAGCAGACCTTTCACGTCAGCCAGCGTTGCCGGGTCGTACACGGCCAGGCCTGTAAGGCCCGCATCTATGCGCTTGACCATGCCGGCCAGCACCTTGCCGGGGCCGCACTCAACCACGCTGGTGATGTCGCGGGCCTGGATGGCCTGGATGCATTCGACCCAGCGTACTGGACCGAAAGCCTGACGGTACAGCGCGTCACGAATGCGGTCGGCATCGACTTCCAGCGCAACATCTATATTGTTGATGACCGGAATGCGCGGCTGGCCCAGTTCAATGGACTCCAGCCGCTCACGCAGCCGCTCGGCCGCGGGCTTCATGAGGCTGGAGTGAAAGGGTGCCGACACCGGCAGGGGCAACGCGCGCTTGGCGCCCGCGGCCTTGAGGGCTTCACAGGCCTTTTCGACGCCGGCCTTACTGCCAGCGATCACAGTCTGCAACGGATCGTTGAAATTGACGGCCTCGGCGACCTCGCCCGTGGACTGCATGGTTGCCTCGCAAACTGCGCGCACCTTTGCCGCTTCCATTCCCAGGATGGCCGCCATGGCGCCGGTGCCAACGGGGACCGCATCCTGCATGGCCTGCGCCCGGAACCGGACAAGTGGTGCAGCCTGGGCCAGCGTGAGGACGCCAGCAGCCACCAGTGCCGTGTACTCGCCCAGCGAATGCCCAGCCACCACCGACGGAGGCTCACCGCCTTCGGCCAGCCAGACACGGTACGCCGCCACGCCGGCAACCAGCATCACGGGTTGGGTATTCGTCGTCAGCGCCAGGGCTTCCTTGGGTCCCTCATGAATCAGCCGCGCCACGTCTTCGCCCAGCGCGTCACTGGCTTCAGTCAGTGTCTGCTGCACGACGGGATGGTCACCCCAGCCGTCCAGCATGCCCACGGATTGGGAGCCCTGCCCCGGGAATACAAAAGCAAATGACTTCATATCAATAGTTCAGAAGGACCGCGCCCCAGGTAAAGCCACCACCGACGCCTTCAAGCATCAGGGTGTCACCCTTGCTGATCTGGCCGCTGCGTACCGCAGCATCCAGGGCAAGCGGGATGGACGCGGCCGAGGTATTTCCATGCTGGTCCACAGTCACCACGAGTTTGGACAAGGGCAGCTTCAACTTTTTTGCCGTGCTTTGCATGATCCGGATATTGGCCTGGTGCGGGATCAGCCAGTCGATATCCGTGTCCTGGAGCCCGGCCTTGGCCAGGGTGGCACGCGCAGCGTCTTCCAGAACACCCACCGCCAGCTTGAATACAGCCTGTCCGTCCATCTTGAGCAGCGGATCTCCCAGTATCTGCCCGCCGGACACCGTCCCCGGCACACACAGGATCCCCACATGCTTGCCGTCGGCATGCAGATCGGTAGCCAGGATCCCCGGGGTGTCGGATGCCTCAAGCACCACAGCGCCGGCGCCGTCGCCAAACAGAACGCAGGTGGTGCGGTCACTGAAATCGAGCAGACGGGAAAAGATTTCCGTACCGATGACCAGGGCCTTGCTGGCTGTACCGGTCTTGATCAGCGAGTCAGCCACGGTCAGCGCATAGACAAAACCGCTACATACGGCCTGGACATCAAATGCAGGGCAGCCCGCTATACCCAGTTTGTGCTGCAGTATGGCTGCCGTGGACGGAAACACCATGTCGGGTGTTGAGGTGGCCACAACAATCAGGTCAATGTCCTTTGCCTGCAGACCAGCCGCCTGCAATGCATTTTGCGCAGCTTGCACGCCCAGATCGCTACTGCACATGTCAGGGGATGCGAAATGACGCGCCCGGATGCCGGTGCGCTCGACAATCCATTCGTCGCTGGTCTCAACGCCTCGTGCAGCCAGGTCAGCAGCCAGGTCAGCATTGGTCAACCGGCGAGGGGGCAGGTAACTGCCGGTGCCGGTGATGCGGGAATAACGATTCATCAGGTCAGGGTAGCCGCTTCCGGGGCCTGCAACGGCACGTCCGCACCTTTTAATAGCGGCGCTGCATGTGCAATGCGGGCCTGGACTCGATCCAGTAATTGGTGTCGGGCTGCATCATACGCCCGGTTCAGAGCCTGCTCGAATGCCAACTCATCGGCCGATCCATGGCTCTTGAAGACCAGTCCACGCAAGCCCAGTAACGCGGCACCGTTGTAACGGCGATGATCTACGCGATTTTTAAAAGAAGATAGAACCGGATAGGCGATGATGGCCGCAAATTTGGTCCAGATACTTCTGGAAAACTCTGCCTTCAAAAATCCACCAATCATGGACGCCAGACCTTCACTGGCTTTCAGCGCAACATTCCCAACAAAGCCGTCGCAAACCACGATGTCTGTGGTTCCCTTGAAAATATCATTGCCTTCCACGTTGCCGTAAAAGTTCAAATCACCAGAATTAGATGCAGATCGAAGAAGTTCGCCTGCTTTTTTTATAATTTCACCACCTTTAATGACTTCTTCGCCGATGTTGAGCAAGCCGACTGAAGGATTTTCATTGTCATTCAGTGCAGATACCAGTGCCGACCCCATGACGGCAAACTGCAGCAAGTGCTCGGCCGTGCAATCGACGTTTGCCCCCAGATCCAATACGGTGGTAGCGGCCCCAGTGGCGTTGGGCAGCTGGGTGGCAATGGCGGGCCGGTCGATACCGTCCACGGTCTTGAGCAGATAGCGTGCGATGGCCATCAGTGCCCCCGTGTTGCCGGCTGAGACCGCCGCCTGGGCTGCACCGTCCTTGACCTGCTGGATTGCCAGGCGCATGGACGAGTCCTTCTTGCGACGCAGCGCCACTTCGACGGGATCGTCCATCGTGACGACCTCACTGGCAGCCACCAGGCTGGCACGCTCATGGGTCAAGGCAGCCAGCGCCGCAGGTTGCCCAACCAGTAGCAGGCGGGCGTCAGGGTGTGAATCAAGAAAATGACGGCACGCCGTGAGCGTGACGCGGGGGCCGTGGTCTCCCCCCATGCAGTCGACTGCCAGAGTAATCATGGGGCCCAACTGTAGAGCACGACGCGACGAAACAGCCATCAAGACAAAGGCCCGTAGCCGCAGGAATGCAGCGCCGGGCCTCTGGCTGAAAAATGCGGGATCAGGCTTCGGACTTGGTCTTCAGCACCTTGCGGCCACGGTAGAAGCCGTTGGGGCTGATGTGGTGACGCAGGTGGGTTTCGCCCGTGGTGGGCTCGACGGCAATGCCCGGCACATTCAGGGCATTGTGCGAGCGGTGCATGCCGCGCTTGGACGGTGACTTTTTGTTCTGCTGGACGGCCATGAGGGGCTCCTGGAGAAATGGCTACCGCGTCAAGGCCGCAGCAAGCCGGTTAAATGTTGGACAGACGTTGCGTTCAACCGCGCAAATCGGTTGGGTCAAAATGCGCGAAGCCTTCAATTATAGCCCAACTTGTTGATTTAATTGCCTTTATCCGCTTTGAGCTTTTGCAGGGCTGCAAACGGATGGGGTTTGGAAGCCTCCTGCTCGATGAATTCAGCGTCAGTGGCCACCAACTTCACATCCACCGGACACACCTCGTGCCTGGGCACTGGGGGCATTTCCATCAGGAGCTCGTCTTCCACCAGTTCCGCCAGATCAAAGTCACGGCTGATGGCCAGCAAGTCTTCTTCAGATTCATCATCCAGCGCCATCGCCGTGGCCTCGTCAGCCACAAAACGGAACGACCGGTCTACCACCAGCGCCACATCCACAGGCGCGAGGCAACGCTGGCAAGTCAGCGGCAATACGGCACTTGCCTTCAGGTGCAGCCAGATCTGCGGCTCCCCCCCAGTGACGGCGACCGTTTCACCACGAGCCTCCCATTGCACCGGCAGCTCAGCCCCCTGCCCGTGGGTTTCATCCAGCAAACGGCTGCGCTGTCGAAGGGGTTCCCTCCCCTGCAGCAAACCGCCCGCCCGCGCAAATGCGGCCACATCCAGCCTGTCGGCCACAAACTCTTTGCTCATCCGCCCAGTGTAAGAGAATCAAGGCATGCCCACCTCCCAGAATCGCCAGCTGATCCTTGGCTCCACGTCGCGCTACAGACAGGAGCTACTGTCACGACTGAAACTGCCGTTTGATGTGATATCACCTGAAGTCGACGAAACCCCCCGAAGTGGCGAGCCGCCCCGGGCCATCGCCCAGCGCCTGGCCCTGGCCAAAGCCCGGGCCGTGGCAGCCCGCTTTCCGAAAGCCGTGGTGATCGGTTCCGACCAGGTTGCCGACCTGGCCGGTCAGGCACTGGGCAAGCCAGGCACACATGATCGGGCGACAGCACAACTGCGCAGCATGCGTGGGCAGACCGTGATATTCCAGACAGCTGTCGCCGTGGTCTGCCTGGAGAGCGGTTTTGAGGACATGGACATTGCCCCTGTAGAAGTACGTTTCCGGGCTCTGGACGACACCGAGATCGAAACCTACCTGCAGGCCGAGCAGCCCTATGACTGTGCAGGCAGCGCCAAAAGTGAAGGGCTGGGCATTGCGTTGCTGGACGCCATCCACAGTGATGACCCGACCGCCCTGATTGGCCTGCCACTCATCCGCACCTGCCGCATGATCAGCGCGGCCGGCATCCGGCTGCTCGCATGAGTTCGCCCAAAGGTCGTCTCTACCTGGTGCCCGCACCTCTGGATTTCGGTTGCGGCGGCATCGCGCCCGTGTCGGACACCCTGCCAATTGCCACCCTGCAGGTTGCCGCACGCCTGGGCCACTGGGTGTGCGAGAACGCCAAATCCACACGCGCCTATCTCAAGCGCGTGGACGAGGTTGTTCCACTGGCGCAGCCGCTGCAGGCCCTGAGCCTGCAGGAATTGCCCCGCGAAGTCCACAAAAAGGGCGACCTGGCCGCGCCATTTGACGCGCGGCCCATGTTGATCCCGGCCATGGAAGGCCGCGAAATGGGTCTGGTGAGTGAAGCCGGCATGCCGGCGGTGGCTGATCCCGGTTCGTCCGTGGTGCGTGCGGCGCATGACCTCGGCATTGAAGTGGTTCCACTGGTGGGCCCGGTATCGTTGCTGCTGGCGCTGGCGTCCAGCGGGCTGAACGGCCAGAACTTTGCCTTCGTGGGCTACTTGCCGCAAGACTCCGCAGAACGCAGCCGTCGCCTGCGCGAACTGGAGTCACTGGCCCTCAAGTCAGGTCAAACCCAGCTCTTCATTGAAACGCCCTACCGCAACACCGCCATGTGGCAAACGCTGCTGCAGACCCTGCAACACAACACACGACTGTCGGTCAGCAGCGGCCTGACGCTGGCCTCAGCCTTCAGCCGCAGCGACACCGTCAAGGCATGGAAGCAAAAGCCCCAGCCCGTAACCAACGACACGCCGGCCGTCTACCTGCTCGGGCGTTGAGGGACCGATGGCCAGCGGTTAGCGGATTGCAGGCAGTGACTTGAGCGCACGCACAGCGCCCTCACCGACGGCGGCACCGAATTTCTTGGCCAGGCGTTCAGCCACGTTGTCGCGCCGGGTGTAGTCCAC
>CAZUJD010000033.1:5587-16619 GCA_964620025.1 uncultured Ramlibacter sp.
AGGTCTTCCGCCTTGACCACTTCGCGGGCCACATAGTCGAGATTGCCAAGCTGGTCAGCCAGGCCCAGTTCGATGGATTGCTGCCCGGTCCAGAACAGGCCGCTGAAAAGCTCCGGCGAATCCTTGAGCCGCTTGCCGCGCCCAGCCTTGACCGTATCGATGAACTGCTGGTGAATCTGGTTGAGCATGGCCTGCGCATAGGCGCGGTGCTTCTCGGTCTGCGGGCTGAACGGGTCAAGGAACCCCTTGTTCTCCCCTGCCGTCATCAGGCGGCGCTCCACGCCCAGCTTGTCCATCAAGCCGGTAAAGCCAAAGCCGTCCATCAGTACGCCAATACTTCCGACGATGCTGGCCTTGTCTACAAATATCCGGTCAGATGCGGCGGCAATGTAATAGGCCGCAGACGCACAGGACTCCTCCACCACGGCGTACACCGGCTTCTTGTACAGCGTCTTCAGGCGCCGGATTTCGTCGTTGATGATGCCGGCCTGTACCGGGCTGCCACCTGGCGAATTGATCAACAGCACCACGGCCTTGGCGCCTTCGTCTTCGAATGCAGCGCGCATGGCTGCCACGATGAATTCCGCACTGGCCTCGGAACCGGCAGCGATCTCGCCCTTGATCTCCACCACGGCCGTGTGGGGCAGACTCTTGTCAGTGGTCGGGCCCCCACGGAACATCAGCATCCAGATCAGGACCACAAAAAATGCCAGCCAGGCCAGCCGCACAAAACTGCGCCAGCGCCGCGCCGTGCGCTGCTCCTGCAGTGCCGCCAGGGCCAGCCGCTCCAGGGCCGAGCGCTCCCAGCCTGCGGAATCGCCGGGTACCGCGGATGCCTTGTCAGATCCAGAGGCCGCCGGTGCGGGCGGCAGGCCCTCTTCGGAGGTTGGAGCACCGGGGGATTGGTTGTCGTTCATGTCAGAAAACTACGGGTTTCAGGTTGAAGGCAGTATGCCAGTGGACCACGCCGTCATGTTCAGTCAGCCCAATCTTCACCAGCCCGCCCCGGCAGGGGCCGCCACTGCAGGCACCGGTGTCCGGTCGGTAGGCGGCGCCATGGGTGGCGCACAACAGCCACTGCCCTGTGTCGTCAAAAATGCGGTTGGGCTGGTAGTCCAGCTCCATCGCCACATGCGTGCAGCGGTTCAGGTAAGCGTGGACCACCCCCTGGTACCGAACGGCAAATGCACGACAGGTCTGTCCGCCGAAAGTCACATCAAACGGCACGGCATCACCACCATCGCGCAGGTCCGCAGACGGGCACAGGGCAATCATCGCTTCCATGATCAATCGTCAGGCGTTGGCCAGCAGCCACTGGTGCAGTTCGGGCACGGTATGGGCGACATAGAGCGGGTTCAGCGTGTGAAACGCCTCGGGCTCGTGTGCACCATAGCTGACGCCAACGCTGGCGCAACCGGCATTCACCGCCATCTGAAGGTCGTGCGTGGTGTCACCGATCATCAGCGTGCGCTCGGGTTCCACGCCAAATTCGCGCATCAATTCGTGCAACATCCTCGGATGTGGTTTGCCGGCAGTTTCGTCCGCCGTCCGGGATCCGTCGAACACGCCGCGCAGTTCCACCGCCTGCAGCGCTTCATCCAGTCCACGGCGGCTCTTGCCTGTGGCAACGGCCAGCCAATGGTGCCGGGACTTCAGATCGGCCAGCAGCGCCAGCACACCGTCAAACAGGCTGATGTCGTTCTGGTGCTGCACATAGTGGTGCCGGTAACGGGCACCCAGCTCCGGGTACTTTTCGGGTGGAACATCGGGCGCTGCGTGCGCCAGCGCCTGCATCAGGCCCATGCCAATCACGTAGGCGGCCTCCTTGTCGGACGGCATGGCACCGCCCACATCGGTGACCGCGCGCTGGATGCAACGCACGATGATTTTGGTGGAATCAAAGAGCGTGCCGTCCCAGTCGAAGGCAATGAGGTCAAACTGTCGGGGCTTGGGCATGATCCAGAAAGAGTTGCAGGTCGGCGGGCAGCGGCGCCACAAGCTCCACCCGCTCGCCCGTGACCGGGTGGTTGAACTGTAACCGCCAGGCATGAAGAAACATTCGTTTCAGGCCCTGCTTGTGCAGGGCCTTGTTGAGTTCAAAGTCACCATACTTGTCATCGCCCGCGATCGCATGGCCCTGCGACGCCAGGTGCACGCGGATCTGGTGCGTGCGCCCCGTCTTGATGGTGACTTCCAGCAAGCTGAAGCCGGGAAGCCTGCGCGCCACCTTGACCAGCGTGATGGAGCGCATGCCGTCAGGATCATCCTTGGCCACCACCTTCACCCGGCGCTCGCCATCGGCCTGCAGATACTTGTGCAAGGGCACATCAATCACCTTGCGGCTGGCAGGCCATTCGCCCGGCACCAGGGCCAGGTAGGTCTTGCCGGTTTCCCGCTCCCGGAACTGGTCCTGCAGGTGGGTGAGCGCCGAACGCTTGCGCGCCACCAGCAGGATGCCCGAGGTCTCACGGTCCAGCCGGTGCACCAGTTCCAGAAACCGCGCCTGTGGCCGGGCCTGGCGCAGTTGCTCGATCACCCCGAAACTCACGCCACTGCCACCATGCACGGCCACGCCCGCCGGCTTGTCAATGGCCAGCACGGCATCGTCTTCCATGAGCACGGGAAATTCCCGGGCAGGGGCCGGTCTGGCCGCTTTCAGGTCCGCCACCTGGGATGTCCGCACTGGCGGCAGCCGCACCACATCGCCCACCGCCACGCGCGTGTCGGCAGCGGCCCGGCCCTTGTTCACCCGCACCTCCCCGCTGCGAATGATGCGGTACACATGGGTCTTGGGCACGCCTTTGAGCTCACGGATCAGGAAGTTGTCCAGCCGCTGCCCGGCAGAATCCTCGTCGACCGTGACCGATTTCACCTGGGGGCTTGCAGGGGGCGCTTCGCCCCCTATAATGTGTTTCACTAGCGTAACGCTGTAAGTGGTTGATTTGTCTGGAGTTTAGTCCACCCTCTGCCACCTGCCACGCTGGAAGGTCGATGCCACTTGTTGCATCGCTTGCAAACTGAAGGCCAACGCCGACAGTGGCACGCATGACGCAAGCCTGGACGACGCACTGAAACACTGATACGGAATACCCCAGTCCACCAGCCGATCGCTGGTGGGCGGATCAAAGCGAGATTTGTTGTGTTGATGACGCTTTTGCTTGCTTGCTGGCGGTGGCTGACAGCCCCGCGCCGCGGCATGCAAGCGTCTGTAGCCCGCCGCTTGCGCGCGCGGGCCGCCACGAAACATGTGGCGACCCAGCACCCTGTCCCCCTCGCCCCCATCCATGCGCCCTTGTCCCGCCTGCTGATCTAGTCAGCGGGCGCGACGCTCCGGCAATTCCTTTCGTTTCATAGCGCGTCAGTCCGGCATCGTTGCCCGTACAGGGCATGTGATGTTTTGATGAACGAATAGGTGACGCCATGAAGCGCATGCTGATCAATGCCACGCAGGCCGAAGAACGCCGGCTGGCCATCGTCGACGGACAAAAACTCCTCGACTACGAAATCGAAATCGAAGGGCGCGAACAGCGCAAGGGCAATATTTACAAGGCCGTGGTGACGCGCGTGGAGCCGTCGCTGGAGGCCTGTTTCGTGGACTACGGCGAAGACCGCCACGGCTTCCTGCCCTTCAAGGAAATCTCCAAGCAGTATTTCCAGGGCAACGTGCCGCCCAGCCAGGCCCGCATCAATGACGTGATCCGCGAAGGCCAGGAACTGCTGGTACAGGTCGAAAAGGAAGAGCGCGGCAACAAGGGCGCGGCGCTGACGACATTCATCAGTCTGGCCGGCCGCTATGTCGTGCTGATGCCCAACAACCCGCGCGGCGGTGGCGTCAGCCGCCGCATCGAGGGCGACGACCGCGCCGAACTGAAGGAGGCGATGGACCAGCTGGAATACCCCAACGGCATGTCCATCATTGCGCGCACCAACGGCATCGGCCGCGCCGCCAACGAACTGCAATGGGACCTGAACTACCTGCTCAAGCTGTGGAATGCCATTGACGGCGCCACCAAGGGTGCCAAGGGCGCTTTCCTGATCTACCAGGAATCGAGCCTGGTGATCCGCGCCATCCGTGACTATTTCAATCACGACATCGGCGACATCCTGATCGACACGGACGACATCTTCGAACAGGCACAGCAGTTCATTGCCCATGTGATGCCCGAGCATGCGGCCCGCGTCAAGCGCTACCGCGACGACGCGCCGCTGTTCAGCCGGTTCCAGATCGAGCACCAGATCGAATCCGCCTATGCCCGCACGGTCCAGTTGCCCAGCGGCGGCGCCATCGTGATCGACCACACCGAAGCGCTGGTCAGCGTTGACGTGAACTCGGCGCGTGCCATCAAGGGCGGCGACATCGAGGAAACCGCCACCCGCACCAACCTGGAAGCCGCCGACGAAGTGGCCCGCCAGATGCGGCTGCGCGACCTGGGCGGCCTGATCGTGATCGACTTCATTGACATGGAAGAGTCCCGCAATCGCCGCGAGGTCGAGAACCGCCTGCGCGATGCGCTGCGCCAGGACCGTGCCCGCGTTCAGTTCGGCACCATCAGCAAGTTCGGCCTCATGGAAATGAGCCGCCAGCGCCTGCGCCCAGCGCTCAGCGAAGGCGCATCCATCCCCTGCCCGCGCTGCGGCGGCTCCGGCCATATCCGGGACACCGAATCGTCTGCTTTGCAGATCCTGCGGATCATCCAGGAAGAGTCCATGAAGGACAGCACCGCGTCCGTGCTGTGTCAGGTACCGGTGGAAGTGGCGTCGTTCCTGCTGAACGAAAAGCGCACCGAAATTGCCAAGATCGAGCTCAAGCAGCGCATCAGCGTGCTGCTGGTGCCCAACAAGACGCTGGAAACGCCGCACTACCGCCTGGAGCGTCTCAAGCACGACGACCCGCGCCTGGACCGCATCGAAGCCAGCTACACCATGGCCGAGGAAATCGAAGACCCGACCACGGTCACGCGCCGTTCGCAGGAGCGCCACAACAAGCAGGAACCCGTCATCAAGGGGGTACTCCCCGACGCACCGGCACCCATTGCCGTACCCAAGGCCGAGCCGGTCCCGGCTCAGCCCGTGGCAGCCAAGGCTCCGGTTGCTGCACCGGCACCGGCTGAAACCGGTTTCTTTGGCTGGATCAAGAGTCTCTTCGGCGCCAGCGCACCGGCACCGGCACCGGTCGCGGCCCCGGCGGCGGCCACAGCCAAAAAGGACGACAAGCGAGAAGGCCGTGCCGCACGCGACGGCGAGCGCCGTGAAGGGCGCGGCGGCCGCGGTGGCCGTGATGGTGAACGCCGCGACGGTCGCCGTGGTGAAGGCCGTGACGGCGAGCGCCGCAGTGAAGGCCGCGGCAACCGCGACGGTGAACAGCGCCGCAATGAACCCCGTGCCGAGACTGCCGAAGGCGCTGCACGGCCCGAAGGCCGAGGCAACCGTGGCGAAGGCCGTGACGGCGAGCGCCGCAACGAACGAGGCGATCGCCAGGGTCCCCGCGAGCGTCGTGAAGGTGGCCGTGAGGGGGCCCGCGAAGGGGGTCGCGATGCGGACACCCGCACACAGGCTGACGGCGCGCAGGCCACACAGGCAGAACCCGGCGCCGGCACCGAAGCCCGTCAGGAGCGCCCGCCGCGCAACGGTGAGCGCCGTGAACGTGGCGAACGTGGTGGCGAAGGCCGTCGCGAACGCGGCGAGCGCCGCGGCGAGCGTGGTCCGCGCACGGACGAAGCGCCGGCAGGTGCAGGCACGACTGTGGCTGCCGTCGCTGACATGGGCACATCACCTGGTGCACCCATGGCCGATGCCGTGCTGGAATCACACGCCCACCAGGACGCACAACGCGACGTCCAGGCAGCTGGCCAGCCCGCTGAAGACAGCGGCGAAGGCCGTCGTGACCGCCGCTCCCGTGACCGCTACGGACGTGACCGCCGCGAGCGTGGCGAGCAGCGCGCCCCGCGCGACACTGCTGAAACGCAGCAGGACGAACCCGTACAACCGTCGATGTTCGACGGGTTCCGTACCCAGGCACCGCCCGTTGCTGCGCCGGTTGCCGCTCCTGTAGCGGTACCTGCGGCGGCACCGGTCGCCACCGTACCGGCACCAGCTCCGGTGGCAGCAGCCTCCGCACCTGCCGCTGCGGCTGGCAAAGCCCTGCCGCGCGTCCAGCCGTTCGAATTGCCTGTGGATGAGCTGGCACGAATCGCAGAAAGCTCCGGCCTGCAGTGGGTCAATTCCGATGCCGAGCGCATTGCAGCCGCGCAGGCGGCCATTGCCGCAGAACCCAAGCCGGTACACGTGCCGCGTGAACGTCCGCCGGTCGTGGTCGTGGACGAAGGCCCGCTGGTGCTGGTGGAAACGCGGCGCGACCTGCGTGAGATGGCGCTGCCGTTCGAGCAGAACACTGCCTGAAACGGGTCTGTCCCATTGTGCATGAGGGGCCACGCAAGTGGCCCCTTTTTTTATCCCTGCGCGGCGCGCTTCCAGGCGTCTGCAGCTGCGGCCTCATCGCCACGCTGTTCAGCCAGCAGCGCCAGACCGCGCCAGGCATTGCGATGCAGGGTCGCATCCTGCAGGCCCAGCGCGGCCTGGGTCAGCTGCTGCTGCGCCTTGCCCCAAAGCTGGCGTTTCATGCACGCCATGCCGGCCAGGTAATGCAGCGTGGCATCGCGCGGGTTCTGTTGATGCGCCAACTCTATGCGGGCCAGCCAGGCACCGTCCACCGTGTCCAGTCCGGCTTCGAGTGCGCGAACCAGTTTGACACGCTGGCTGTCCGCCAGAGTGGCATGGCGCTCCCATACCGGCAGCAACCAGCCACGCGCCAGATGGGCGTCCCCCCCGAGCGCAGCCATGCGCTGCGCCGCATGGATGGCCAGGTCCGGCATGCGCCGCTCTTCGGCCTCCAGGGAATTCCACGCACGCTGCAACTGGGCGGTATCGTGCGCGCCATTGAGCAGGTCCACCGCCAGGCCGCGCACGATGCTTTGCGCCGCCAGCGGCGAGAACGCGCGGTGCTTGGCCAGCAGACGGGCCGTGTCCAGGGCATCTCCCGTGCGGCGTGTCTGGCGGGCGGCCTTCAGCTTGATGCGCAGCGCCAGGGTACGACGGGCTGCACCCTGGGGCAAATCGGCAAGCCAGTTGATGGCTGATTGCGGATCCCGGTCATCCAGCGCCCAGCGCGCGGCACGCAGCAGCGCGCCTTCGTGCGTTTCCTGCACAGCCGCAGTTGCGGGGCGCTGCGCTGCCTGTTCCAGTGCCTGCCTCAGATGCTCGTCCCGCGACGCACGGTCCTGCAGGGCCTGGGCGCTCTCGGCCGCCAGCATGTGGGCCAGTACACGGATCTGCGCACCATTGGCCGGTTTTTCACCACCGGTCGCCAGCGCCTTCTCCTGGGCCAGCGCTGATTCAGCCGACTTGCGCGAGCGCAGGAAACGGCCGGCCACCAACTGCGACAACGCGTCCAGCATGGCCGCATGCATGGCGCGTTCCTTTTGCTGCGTGCGCCAGCGACGGGCCTGGCGCGGCAGGTCAAACAGGGCCGCCAGCGCGCGCAGCGCGGCATACAGGAACACAAAGCCGCCCGCCAGCAACAGCAGCACAAGATTCAGCGACAGGTCAACCCGGTAAGGTGGCCAGAACAGCGTAACGGTGCCCTGGTTGTTGCCGGCAAACAGGGCCACGGCAACAGCCACACCGAACAACGCGAGGAACCACAACGCGGCCCTCATGGTGTGCCTCAGCGACCCGCGCTGGCGGTTGCCAGCGCGGCCAATGTGTCGTCGATTCGCGGCAGTTCCACAGCCTTCAGCTGGGCCTGCACTTGCTGCAGCAGGCCTGCCGCAGCCTGGGTACGCCGAGCCGACGGGTCAAAGTAGCGGTTCAGAGCAGCTGACGCGGCAGCCAGGTCGGCGCGGGCAGATTCGGTTTGCCGTGCCAGCAGTCCCAACCGCGCGTTCAGCAGCTTGAGCTTGAGGTTTTCGCGCAGGAAAAAGGTCTGCTCGGGCGACAGCAGTGCAGCTTCAGGGTTGTCGATGCGGCTCACGCGCACGAGGGCACGCGCTTCCTCGCGCAAAACAGACAGGCTGCGCCGCCACCACTGCGCCGGCGCATCACCCGCTGCAGACTTGCGCTCGGCCGGACCAGCCACCGGCGGCGCATTGGCCACCGGCAAATCATCAGCCTGGCGCACAAGGTCGTCCAGGCGTGCCAGCAGGCCTGGCATGTCGGTCACGCTGGCGGCCTTGATGCGCTCCACATCGCGGGCAATGGCCGTGCGCAGCCGCGCCAGGCGCGGCTGGGCTGCACGTGCAATGCGCTGGTCGGCGGTGCGCAGGGCACCCAGCAGGGGCTCCACGCTGCCAGTCAGCTGCGCCTGCTGCTGCGCCAGCCGCACGGCGGATTCAATGTCCACCACCAGGTTCTCGTCGCGCGAACGCGACAGGCTTTGCATGAGTTCTTCCAGCTGGCTGCGCTGCAGGGCGACCTCGCCCAGGCGGGTGTCCGCTACTGCCTGGCGCGCCGCTGTTTCGCGGGCCAGGTCCTGGGCCTGCCTGGCCAGTGCCCGGGCTTCAATCGATTGCGCGCCTGCATCGGCACTCTGGCGCGCCAGGTGTTCCTGGATGGTCGACAGCTTCTGCCACAGCAACGCGCTGGACACCAGCCCGATGACTGCCACGGCAGCGACCGCAAACAGCATGGGGCGTGTGGCGACGGCAGTTTCGCGTACGGTGGGCGCCGTGTTGTCCTGCGACGCATGGGGCGATGCAGCAGCAGGAACTGAAGGGGTATCGGGCTCGGTGGCGCTCATGCGAACGATTCTATCGACGCCACCACATCGTCGAGGGTAGGCCGTGACTCGCAAACAACAGCAAAGCCCGCGTCGCGCGCGGCCTGGGCGATGCGCGGATGCGTCGCCAGCGCTCTGGCGTTGTGCCACGACTGCTGCGGCACCGCTGCCAACAGGTTCGACACCGCCTCGGAACTGCTGAACAGCCACACGCTGCCATCGTCTGCGGCCCGCCGGGCCAGAGCCTGCTGCGCGGCATCTAGCCGGGGCACCCGCCGCTCGTACACCGACATGAACTCGACCTGGCCTCCAGCCGCTTCGATCTGTCGCGCCAGCCAGTCCCTCCCGGCTTCACGGCCCGTCGCGCCGCGTCCCCGTACCACCAGCACACGGTCACCGGGTTGCACCTGCGTGTGGACACGGTCCCACAGTGATTCGGAGTCAAACTGCGCCGCGTCTCCTGCTGGCGAATCGATCAGCGATTCATCCACGCCGGCATCCAGCAACGCGTCGCGCGTGCCCGGCCCCGGCGCCCAAGCACGTGATGCGAAAGGCGTCAGCGCCCCGCCAGGGAAGTGGCTGACGGCATTGCCGCTCACGAACATGATGGCGCGGTAGTCCGCCGACCGGGGGGTCAAGCGGCCGGCATCAACCGGAGCAATGTCTATCAGCGGCAGTACGGTTGCCTGCAGGCCCCGTTCGGCCAGCGCTTGCACCCAGCGCCGGGCGTCGCGCTGGGGTCGTGTGACGAGCACGCGCATGGGAAGGGACGGGCCTAGCGGGCGCCGGCGGCACGCAGGCGATGAGCCACGTCGGTACCCAGTGCCGCAGCTGCGGCCAGATCCGCCACGGCTGCGGCGCTGCGCGCCCGCACCAGCGGCGTGGCCGTATCCGGATCACCCCAGGCAGCGTTCAATTGCAGGTATTCGCCTGAATACGTGGCAAACGCGGCCAGTGGCATGGAGCAGCTTCCGCCCATGGCGCGGCTGACTGCCCGCTCTGCCGCCACCGCCAGCCAGGTGGACTGGTGCGACAGAGGTGCCAGGCTTTCCATCAGGTCGGTGCGGTCCGCGCGCACTTCGATACCCAATGCCCCCTGCCCGGCGGCCGGCAGCATCTGCGCGGGTTCGAAAGTGTCACGGATGCGTTCACCCAGGCCCAGGCGTTTCAGGCCCGCCGCTGCAAGCACGATCGCGTCGTAGTTACCATCGTCCAGTTTGCGCAGGCGGGTATCCAGATTGCCACGCAGGGGTTCGATCTTCAGGTCGGGCCGCAGGCTGCGCAGCAGCACCACCCGGCGCAGGCTGGACGTGCCCACCACAGCGCCCTGCGGCAGCTCTGCCAGCGACGCAAAGCGGTTGGACACCAGCGCATCGCGCGGGTCCTCGCGTTCCATCACGCAGGCCAGCGCAAAACCCTCGGGCAGCTCCATGGGCACGTCCTTGAGGGAATGCACGGCAATATCGGCACGGCCCTCCTCGAGGGCCACCTCCAGCTCCTTGACGAACAGGCCCTTGCCGCCGACCTTGCTCAACGACCGGTCCAGGATCTGGTCGCCCTTGGTGGTCATGCCCAGCAGCGTCACGTTATGGCCGCGCTGCACCAGCAGCGCCTTCACATGTTCTGCCTGCCACAGCGCCAGCCGGCTTTCGCGGGTGGCGATCACTATGTTGCTCAAAGTCGTAACCTGCTTGTAATGCTTATGGGGGAGTCGATGCTAGCATGCACGCTGCCAAAAAATTAAGCACGCCGAGGAAGGGCAAACGTGGAAAAGACCAGCAAAGACACGCCCTCGCGGCGGGCCAGGGACAACGAACGTCCGCTCGTGGAAGATATCCGCCTGCTGGGACGCATCCTGGGCGATGTGATCCGCGAGCAGGAGGGTGTGGACGCCTACGAGCTGGTGGAACAGGTCCGCAAGCTGTCCGTGGCTTTCCGCCGGGACGCTGACCAGGAGGCTGATCGCGCCCTCAAGAAGCTTCTCAAGGGTCTCACCGGCGACCAGACGGTGAGCGTGATCCGCGCATTCACCTATTTCAGCCACCTGGCCAATCTGGCGGAGGACCGCCACCACATCCGCCGGCGCATCGTGCACGAACGGGCTGGCGACACCCAGGAAGGCAGCATTGAAGTGGCGCTGGCCCGCCTGCGCTGGGCTGGCATTGCTCCCAAGGCGATCTCCCAGGTGCTGGCCGCCGCCTATGTGTCGCCGGTGCTCACCGCCCACCCGACCGAAGTGCAGCGCAAGAGCATCCTCGA
>CAZUJD010000034.1:0-999 GCA_964620025.1 uncultured Ramlibacter sp.
CCCGGTGACCCGATTTCGCTGGACGACCTGAAGATCATCGTGCTGATGGTTTACTGGAGCTTCGGGGAAGAACCGGATTCGCTCGTCCTTGACGAATTGTGCGACGACGTCGATTCGCGCGTCGCCCACTGACCCGGAATACGGTACTCACCCGGTCCCCCCTTAAATGCGGGATAGGCCACCGCCTGCTGGCTGGCTACCCTTGGGTTATCCCCCCCTGCATTACCCGGAGTACCCCATGCGCCAGAATTCCCGCTATCCCCTTGCCCTGACCACGTCCGCGCTCGCCGCCGCCGGCATCCTTGCCGCCTGCGGCGGCAGCAGCAGCACTGTCACGCCGATCTCAGGCTCTGTGGTCAAGGGCCCCGTGAACGGTGCCCAGGTCTGCGCCTACAAAGCTGTTGCTGCCGGCAAGGGAGATCAGATCAAATGCGTGACCAGCAGCAGCACGGGCACCTACACGATGGATGTCGACTACGTCGGCGACGTCGTGATTGAAGCTTCGGGCGGCACCTACACCGACGAAGCCACTGGCACGACCAAGACACTCAGCGACCCGCTGCAAGTCGTGCTGAATGCCCAAGGCAGCGCCACCACAGGCGTCGTCACGCCCCTGACATCCGTGGCCTACAGCCTGTCCAAGGCCGCCAGTGGTGGCGTGTCCAGCGCCAATTTCGGCACCGCAGCCACCACAGTGGCCAGCCAGTTCCAGCTCAACGGGGTGAACATCGCGACCGCCGTGCCGGCCACCAGCGGCGCAACCAATCCATACGGACAGATCCTCAAAGCTGTTTCCCAGTATGTTGCCAACGGCAACACGCTGGCCAGCTTCATTACCTTCACCTCACCCACCACCCTTCAGGCAGCCTTCAGCACAGCCTACGCCACAGCCAACGGCGTGACGGTGAGTTTCAACCTCGGTGGCACCTCCACAGGCAGCACTGGCACTGGCACTGGCACTGGCACTGGCACTGGCACTGGCACTGGCACTGGCACTGG